>JBFIHN010000513.1:0-2409 GCA_041601775.1 Acidimicrobiales bacterium | reverse complement strand
CGACGTGGCGGGCATGCCGACCACGTGTGGATCGCGTGTGCTCGCTGGTCGGATCCCCGACCGTGATGCCGAGTCCGTCGCCCGGCTCCGGGCCGCTGGTGCGCTGGTGCTGGGGATGACGACCACGACGCCGTTCGCGTGTGGCACGACGACCGTCACCGACAACCCCCGGGCGCCCGGTCGCACGCCGGGCGGCAGCTCCGCCGGATCCGGTGCCGCGGTCGGTGCCGGCTACGTGCCCCTGGCGCTGGCCAGCCAGAGCCAGGCCTCCACGCTGCGCCCGGCGTCGTACTGCGGCGCGTGGGGATTCAAGCCGTCGCACGGCCGTCTGCCCCGCGCCGGGATGCACCTGCTCTCCGACACCCTCGACGACCTTGGTCTGATCGGCGCCAGCCTCGACGACCTCCACGCAGCGTTCTCGGTGTTGGCCGAGGATCGCCCCGCCCCGACCCCGACTCCGACCCCGACCCCGACCCCGAGGTCGACGGCGCAGCTGCGGATCGGTCGTCTGCGTCTCGACGACGGTGGGCTGCCCACCCCGGCGACGCTCGCCGCCCTCGACCGACTCGTGGCCCGGCTCAGCACGCGCATCCCCGTCGCGCACGGCACACCGGAGTTGGTGGCGGTCGACGCCGCCCTGGCCGGCTCGGGGACGACCTGCTTCGACCTGTTCGCGGGCGAGAGCGCCCGCACGTTGGCGGCGCACCGCGCCGACGGTGAACCCGACCAGCGACTGTGGGAGATGTGCACCCACGCTGCCGCCATCGGGGCCACCGGTCTCGCGGCGGCGCTGACCGAGCGTGAGCGCCTGCGCGACCGGTGGCGGGAACTGGCGCGGCACCACGACGTGTTGCTCTCGCTGAGCACGACCGGCGTCGCCCCGGTCGGCCATGGTTCGACGGGCTGCCGGCGGATGCCGGCCACGGCATCCCTGCTCGGCGTCCCGGCGCTCTCGGCCCCCTGGTTGACCGTCGACGGGCTCCCGCAGGGAGTGCAGCTCCTCGGCTTCGAGGGGCGAGACGAAGAACTGCTTGCCGCGGCTTCGGCCATCGCCGACGCCCTGGCTCCCCACGAGGAGGAATCATGACCACCACCGCATCCCTGGCGGCGCTCGAGGCCCGCGTGCACCGCGACCTGGAGATGACGTCGTACCCGCGCCCGGTCTGGCCGATCACACGAGACGTCGACGGACGCACCGTGGTCGACGTGGTGGTCCTCGGCGGCGGCCAGGCCGGCCTCACCATCGCCTTCGCCCTGAAGCGGCGAGGCATCCCGAACGTGGTGGTGCTCGACGCGTCGCCGCAGGGTTCGGAGGGGCCGTGGACCACCTACGCGGCGATGCACACGCTGCGGACCCCGAAGCACCTGACCGGCCCCGACCAGGGTGTGCCGTCGCTGACCCCCGAGTCCTGGTACCGCGCCGCGCACGGTGACGCGGCGTGGGACGCCCTGACGTTCATCCCCAAGGAGCACTGGCAGGACTACCTGGGTTGGTTCCGGCGGGTGACCGGCGCCCGCGTGCACAACGACGTCGCCGTGACGTCGATCCACCCGTCGGGCCCGTATCTGGAGGTGCGCCACGCCGACGGAGCGACGCTCGCCCGACGGGTGGTGCTCGCCACCGGCATGGCCGGCAACGGCGTGTGGACCGTGCCCCCGGTGATCGCCGACAACGTGCCGCCCGACCGCTACGTCCACACCGGTGAACCGGTGGACTTCGGCCGCTATGCGGGTCAGCGGGTGGGCGTGCTCGGCGGCGGCGCCTCCGCCTTCGACCACGCGGGGTCGGCGCTCGAGCACGGCGCCCGGAGCGTGGACCTCTTCTACCGGCGGCCCGAGGTGCCGCGTGTCAACCCGTTCCGGTGGATGGAGTTCTATGCCTTCGGGGCGCACTTCCCCGACCTCCCCGACGAGGACAAGTGGCGTTTCACCGTGCAGTTCGGCCGGACCAACCAGCCCCCGCCCCAGCAGACCTGGTACCGCTGCACCCGCTGGGACGAGTTCGACTGGCACACGTCGGCCGGCTGGCGCGACGTGCGCCTCGACGGGGACGACATCGTGGTCGAGGCGGGAGACGGCACCTACCGCTTCGATGCCGTCATCAGCGCCACCGGCCCGAACGTCGACTTGACGGCGCGCCCCGAACTGTCGGTCCTCGCGCCGCTGGTGGCCACGTGGCGGGACCGGTTCACCGCGCCGGCGGGTTGGGAGGACGACGGCCTGCTCGCCAATCCGTACCTCGGTGACGGGTTCGAGTTCACCGAGCGGGAGCCCGGCACCGCACCGTGGGTGGGACACGTGTACGACTTCACCTACGGCGCCCGGCTCTCTATGGGCCTCAACGGCAACATGAACTCGGGTCTCGGTGCCGGCGGACGGCGCATCGCCGAGGCGCTGTCGCGGTCGCTG
>JBFIHN010000512.1:0-2428 GCA_041601775.1 Acidimicrobiales bacterium | reverse complement strand
GTGCCTGAGGTGGGAGCCCTCGACCACGTGAGCGGCTGGGACGTCCCGACCGTCGCGGCTGCGGTCTTCGACACCGGAGGCATCCAGGACCGGCACGGCGACCTCGACCGGCCCTTCGCGCTGGCGTCGGTGTCGAAGGTGATCGCTGCGGTCACCACCCACGTGGCCGTCGAGGAAGGAAGCGTCGGCCTCGACGATGCCGCTGGCCCCGACGGCTCGACGGTACGCCACCTGCTCGCCCACGCCAGCGGTCTCGCGCCCGATGGCGAGTACCACGTGCTCGGACCGCCGGGACGCAAGCGCATCTACTCGAACCTCGGTTTCGAGGTCCTGGCTCGACACCTCGAGGCCTGCACCGACATGTCCTACGAGGCGTACGCCCGGCTCGGCCTGGTCGACACGCTCGGCCTGCACCACACCGATGTCTCCGGATCGCCGGCCCACGCGCACCGCTCCAGCGTCGGCGACCTCTGCACGCTGCTCCGTTCCGTGGTGGGTGGCGAACTCCTGGCGCCGAGCACGGTCGCCACCATGACCACGCCTGCGTTCCCCGAACTCGCGGGCGTGCTGCCCGGGTACGGCGGTCAGGACCCGAACCCATGGGGACTCGGCGTCGAGATCCGCGGCGACAAGGACCCCCACTGGACGTCGGCCGACAACTCGCCACGGACCTGGGGCCACTTCGGGCGAGCCGGGACCTTCGTGTGGTTCGATCCCGACGTCGACCTGGGCCTCGTCGTCCTCACCGACCGCGACTTCGGCCCGTGGGCCATCGACGCCTGGCCGACACTCTCCTCCGCCGTCCTCTCCGAACACCGCTGAAGGAACCATGACCGAGATCCGCCCGTTCCACATCGCCGCCTCCGACGAGGACCTCGACGACCTCCGTCGTCGCCTCCACGCGACCCGGTGGCCCGAGGCCGAGACGGTCGACGACTGGTCGCAGGGCATCCCGCTCGCCTACGTCCAGGAACTCTGCCGGTACTGGGCCGACGAGTACGACTGGCGAGCCCGAGAAGCCGGGCTCAACGAGTTCCCGCAGTTCATGACGACGATCGAGATCGACGACGTCGAACCGATCGACGTCCACTTCCTCCACGTCCGCTCACCCCACGACGACGCCCGCCCGCTGCTGATGACCCACGGATGGCCGGGTTCGATCGCCGAGTTCCAAGACGTCATCGGACCCCTCACCGACCCGACCGCACACGGTGGTTCGGCCGGCGACGCGTTCCACGTCGTGTGCCCGTCGATCCCCGGCTACGGGTTCTCGTCGAAGCCGACGTCACCCGGGATGGGTGTGGGCACGATCGCCGACCTGTGGGGCGCCCTCATGGACCGACTCGGCTACGACCAGTTCTTCGCCCAGGGCGGCGACTGGGGGTCGATGATCACCACGCTCGTCGGCGTCCGGAACCCCGACCACTGTGCCGGGATCCACCTCAACATGCCGATCGTGATCCCGTCGATCACCGACGACCTCACCGAGTTCGAACAGCAGTCGCTCGCCGACATGGAGGAGCACGGCAACAACGGCACCGGCTACTCGAAGATCCAGAGCACGCGCCCCCAGACGCTGGGCTACGGGCTCACCGACTCCCCCGCCGGCCAGGCCGCGTGGATCGTCGAGAAGTTCCATGCCTGGACCCACAACGACGGGCACCCCGAAGATGCCGTCGACCGCGACCACCTCCTCGACAACGTGATGCTCTACTGGCTGCCCCGGAACGCGGCGTCGAGCGCCCGCCTCTACTGGGAGAGCTTCCACAACCCACCCTTCGACGTCCCGAAGGTGCCGATCGGGTGCAGCATCTTCCCCAAGGAGATCTTCCGGGCGTCACGGCGCTGGGCCGAGGCGCACTTCGGCGACAAGCTCATCCACTTCAACACCCTCGACCACGGCGGCCACTTCGCCGCCTTCGAGGTGCCCGGCATCTTCGTCGACGAAGTCCGCACCTGCTTCCGCGCCCTGCGCTGACCCCGCGGCGCCCCTCGCCCACCCCGAGACCGGTTCTGGTGAACGATCGACACCACCAGGTGGCACGACCGTTCACCAGAACGAGGTTTGTCGGGTCGTGGGTGGGTGACCGGGGTGGATGACCAGGGGTGGGTGACCAGGGGTGGCTGGGGTCTGCGTCAGCGGGGGCGGTGTTGGGTGCCCTCGCCGGAGGTGATGAACACGACGGTGGCGGACGAGTCGACATCGGCGGTGTGCCACGTGCCCGGCTCGTTGATGGCGTACTCCCCTGCCGTCAGCGTCACCGCTCGCTCCTCACCCGACGGCAGCTCCTGGTGCAACGTCGTCGACCCGGCGACACACAGGACGACCTCGTGGCCGGTCGGGTGCACCTCCCACGAGTCCCACGACTCGGTGAACGTGTACATCGACACCAGCCGACCGTCGGGTCCGTCGTCGGGGTACAGCTCG
>JBFIHN010000511.1:0-2430 GCA_041601775.1 Acidimicrobiales bacterium | reverse complement strand
CTGCGGACGTCGATCCGTTGGGCAGTCGGGTTCATCGCCCTCGTCGCTGCCATCCAACTCGTCCTGCCCGAGGCGCGTTACCTCGACGTCAACCGCGGCCTGGTCTTCGCCATCGTGATGTTGTCGCTCGTGTTGGCCACGGGCTTCGGTGGTCAGATCAACCTGGCGGTCTACGTCTTCATGGCGCTCGGGGCGACGACGATGGGGAGCCTGTTCGGTGGCACGAGTCCACTGGGCCTCCTGTTGGCGATGCTGGTCCCGGTGCCGATCGCCATCCTGGTCGCCCTGCCGACACTGCGACTCCAGGGCCTCTATCTCGCCCTCGCCACCTTCGCGTTCGCGCTCGCTGCCCGCGAGTTGATCCTCGGAGACCGCCGCATTCTCGGCACCAGTCCCCAGTTGGTCGGACGCCCCCGCCTGGGCCCGCTCGACTCGGCATCGGACGGTGCGTTCATGATCCTGCTCGCCGCCGTCTTCGCGGTGGTCGGCATCGGGCTCCTCTCGCTGCGTCGGAGTTCCTTCGGCCGTCGCATCACCGCGATCCGCGACAGCGAACCCGCATGCGCGACGCTCGGCCTCGACGTCCGCGGAGCGAAGCTCGTGGTCTTCGGCGGATCCGCAGCGATCGCCGGTCTCGGTGGCGCCCTCTTCGGTGGCCTCAACACCGTCGTGACCGACGTCAACTTCGAGCCGATCTTCAACCTCCAGGTGTTCTTGTTCGCCGTCGTCGGTGGGGTCACCACCATCAGCGGCGCGTTGATCGGCGGGCTGCTCTTCGCGGCACTCGCCGCACTCCAGACCGAACAACCGGCGCTCGGCGGCCTGGTGTTCGCATGCATCGGCGGGGCAGCGATCGCGCTCGGCAAGCAGCCCAACGGACTTGCGGGGATGCTCTTCGAGCGCCTCGGTGCCCTGCGACGCTCCGTCGACCTCGCATTCAGCACAGGCACCGCACCTCGCACCACCGCCGAACCCGTTCGTGACGAGGAGCCAGCAAGGGACGAGGAACTGGTATGACCCGAAGGTCCATCCGCAGACTCGCTGCGGCGGCGCTCTTCGCTCCGCTGCTGTTCCAGACCGTCGCCGTCGCCGGCAACGCTGTCGCGGCGCCGACCCAGGCCGGTCCTTCTCTCGGCGGCTACACGATCGACAGCCGAGGGACCGGCCTGCGGGTCGGCTACGACGTTCCCGGCTCGCTGCCCATCGGCCCCCTGGTCGACGCCGGAGCACCCGAAGCCCAAGCCCGCCTGGCAACCGGACCGGTCGGCAACGCGATGTCGTCGCTCGCCTACCCCGGATCGCTGCTTCTCGGGCTCGGCTCGCTTCTCGCCGCCAGCGGCCAGGAACCCCCGGCCGGTCTCCCGGACTACCCGATCCTGGTCGAGGCCTCGAGCTCCGGGCCGACCGAGGTGAGCAACGAGGTCGCCCCCGGATCCGTGATGTATGCCAGAGCCGAGCAGAACACGGTCGAGGCCAACACCGCGCTCGCCGGCACCGGGGTCGACGACGTCCTGAGCTTCGGTGGGAGCCGGAGCCGGGCACTCGGCACGGCGACCGACACGGCCGACGGCGGCGTCGAGGTCGCGATGTCCGAGATCGTGGGACTCGGCGGTCTGCTGCGGATCGAGGCGGTCGTCACCACGCTCGCTGCGTCCAGCGACGGTGCCACCGCGACATCGACGGGGCAGACCACGGTCGTCGGAGCCACCTTCGCCGGTCAGCCGATCACGATCGGACCCGACGGCGTCGTCTTCGACGACCCGGCCGACGACCCTGCCGACGACACCGAGCCCACCGGCGGTCTCTTCGGCGGCCTCGGACCCGCCATCGATCCCGTCTCGCTCCTGCTGACCCAGATCGTCGACCAGACCGGGTCGTTGAACGAGGCGCTGGCGCAGACCGGGATCTCCATCCGCCTCGCCGAGCCCCGGGTCGTCGAGGCGGGCGCCACGGCCGAGCGGGTCAGCGAGGGGCTGGTCATCGAATTCGACCAGGAGTTCGGCGACAGCGAGCTCGCCAGCGTGTTCGACCTCATCCCGCTGCTGCCCGACGTCCCGGGCGCGCCGCTCGGCCCGAACGACTTCGTCCAGCTCATCCAGGCGCGACAGCTGGCGTCGATCGCCATCGCCGCCGGTGGAGTCGCCGTCTCTGCGTCGCCCCCGTTCGAGTTGCCGACCTTCGGCTTCAATCCCCTGCCCGGATCTCCGACGGACGCCCCGTCGGTCGTGCCGACGCCGACCGCGACGCCGTCGGCGGGCACCGTCGGCAACTCGTCGCCGGCGAGCTCGCCGGCGATCGTCGACGAGGTGGTGAACGCCGCACCGCTCGCGGTGAGGCTGCCGGACCTCCCCGCCGCACTCGGCCCCATCGGCGTGCTCTTGGCGGTGCTCGGCGCACTGCTCCTCGCTCTGGGCGGCCGCCGGCTTCCCG
>JBFIHN010000510.1:0-2439 GCA_041601775.1 Acidimicrobiales bacterium | reverse complement strand
TGGTCAACTACCACGTCGACGAACACGGCCACTACCGGTCGGTCGACGGGGGGTCGGCCATCTGCACGGTCAACATGTCGATCCATCTCGACGACGCGTTGCAGGCCGGGGACGTCGTCCGCCTCGACGACCCCAACGTCCGACGACCCGAGCGGCCCGACGCGTCGGTGCTCGGCCACGAAGACCTCCGGCTCGTCGAGCACGACGGACGCTGGTGGGGACTGGCGACGGTGCGGGACCGGACCCCCGACGAACGCTGTCAGGTCGCGCTGGTCGAGGTCGGTGAGTCGTCCTTGGGCGTGTCGCGGACGCTCGTGGGGCCCGAGCCCGAACGCCACCAGAAGAACTGGATGCCCGTCGTGCGCGACGGCCGCCTCGGTGCCGTCTACGCGTGTGGCCCCGACACCGTGGTCCTCGGCATCGACACCGAAACCGCCGAGGTCTCGATCGAGGCTCGACACCCGGCCCATCCCCTGCTGGGCACGTGGCGCGGGGGAAGCGGACTCGTCGCGGACGCGACCGGCACCGGCCACCTCGCCGTCGTGCACGACATGATCTGGGTCGACGGGGGGCGCATCTACCGACACCGCCTCGTCCGCTTCGACCACGGGCTCCGGCCGATCGAAGCCACACCCTGGTGGACGTTCGAGCGGTCGGACATCGAGTTCGCGGCCGGTCTCGCCTGGCGCGGCGACGACCTCGTCATCAGCTACGGCGTCCAGGACGCCGCAGCGGCGCTCGCCGTGGTCCCGGCCGACCGACTCCTCCGGCTGCTCGAACGCCTGCCGAACCCCTGACGGCTCTGACCGGTTTCGTGGCGGATGGTGGTCTAAGCCCCCGGTCAGCGGGTAGGTGCTCTTCCGTCACACTTGTCGGATCAGGAGAAGGACCACACCATGTCGGGTCGAGCCATCGTCTTCGCCGGAGTCGCATCCGTCGCCGTCGTCCTCATCGGGGCCGTCTTCGCGGCCGCCACCCTCGTCGTCGTCGGCGTGCTCAGCTCGCTGGTCGCCGGCGTACTCCTCGTCATCAAGACCGACGACACCTCGCAGCCGATGAGCCGGCTGCTCTTCGACGACTCCCGCATCTGATCCGACGCCGGTCCGTCAGCCGCCGAGCTCGACCACGGGGTCGGCCAGCAGCGGCTTCGGGATGCGACCGCTGCGGTTGCCGTCCTCGGCGTAGAGACGGGCGAGGTGCGAACGGTCCTCGTCGCCGGCATCCCGCCACGCCACGACCGACCGGCCCCATCGGGAGTACGTCTCCTTCGGGTCACGCAGACGCTCGGCCCGTGTCGCGGCCCGTCCGTGGGCGATGGCGTCGACGGTCGCACGCAGTCCCGGCGACGGACGAGCGTCGGCCGGCCGGTCGGTGACGTCGAACGAGGCGCCGACCAATCGCGACGGTGGCACGAGCAGGCGGGCCACGGCGTCGCCGTCGTCGTCGAGAAGGGGTGCGGCGGCCAGGATGACCCCGTCGGTGTCGAAGGCCCGGGCCCACAGTCGCTCGGTGAGGTCGGGGCGGCCGGGGATCCGCACCTCGGCTTCGGCGTCGCGGGTGTCGCGGGCCGCAGCCTCGGCCACGCCGAGCGACGCCGGCAACGTCGCCACGTCGACGGGGCGCAGCCGCGACAGGGGCGCTGAATGGGGCACGGCCGCCGAACGGCGAGGAGGTGATGCCGTGGCGGCGGCGGCGACGATCCCACTGCCGGCCGGATGCTGGCGGGCACGGCCGTCGACGATGGTCCGCAGGGCCCGCCGCCGGTCGTCGGTCAACAACGGGTCGATCTCGTGCACGGCGGCGCTGAGCGCGGTCACGTCGATCGGGGCGTCGGGCGACCAGACCTCGACGAACCGGTCGGCGCCTGCTCGGGCCATCGCCTCCACCCGCGTATCGAGGTCGAGGCCGTCGATCTGGAACCCGGCGGCTGCTGCGTCGAGCAGCGACAGGGCGACGACCAGGTCGGAGGCACCTTGTTCGGTGCCACCGTCTGCCGCGAGGGCGTGGCGCGCGAGCATCGGGGCAACACCCGGCTCCGATCGGTTCGCCCCACGGTCGAGGCGCCGGACGCGAGCGGCGTCGAGGCGGGGGTCCGACGGCAGCTGTCGGGCACCGCCGCGTCGCAGCTCCAACAGCGCTGTCGTCCGCTCGTCGCCCAGCAGGATCGCGATCGTGGAGAGGGCCTCGAGGCTCGGCTGGCCATCTCGGCCCGCGTCGACCCACAGCCCGACGAAGGTCGTCGGTGCCGCAACGTCGATCTCGAGTTCGACCCCGCCGGACAGCGAGAGGCCGACCGTTCCCGCCGGCCCGGGCACCCAGTCGCGAACCGTCCATCCACGGCCTTCGCCGTCCCACTCGCCGATCAGGGCCCGGCTCTCGATCAGGGGATCAAGCATGGGACCCGCCGGGGTCGAGACCGTGGTCGGCTGCCACCGCCCG
>JBFIHN010000509.1:0-2448 GCA_041601775.1 Acidimicrobiales bacterium | reverse complement strand
GCACGACACGGCGATGACCCGTTTCCTCCACGATCGGCTGTGGGCGCCGGGCTGTCGGCCGACGGCGCTCATGGGCGGTCACGCGGCCGAGCGGGGTTCGCCGACCTACCGCGCTGCGGCCGACATCGCCGCGGCCCTGGCCCGGCGGGGGCTGACCGTGCTCACCGGGGGCGGTCCTGGCGCCATGGAAGCGAGCCATCTGGGTGCCCGTCTGGCGTTGTCGAGCATCGACCTCGACGATGCCGTCGACGAGATCAGCGCCGACGCCGGGGCCCGTACCTTCCCGCTCGGCGTGAACGAGTTGGTTGTCGGTCATGCCTTCGACGCCGATGCCCTGCGCCGCCTCCACCGCTGGCAGGTCCCGGCGTTCCGGCTCGCCGACCAGACGATGGCGGAGGCCAACGACACGGTCGGCATCCCCACCTGGCACTACGGCCACGAGCCGCCCACCCCGTTGGCGACCCACCACGCCAAGTACTTCGAGAACTCGATCCGCGAGGACGGGCTGCTGGCGCTGGCGGTCAACGGCATCGTCTTCCTCCCGGGCAGCGCCGGCACGCTCCAGGAGATCTTCCAGGACGCGGCGCAGAACCACTACCGCTCGGTGCGACGTACGTTCTCGCCGATGGTCTTCCTCGACCTCGACCGGCACTGGAGCCGGACGTTCCCGATCCGGCCGGTGCTCGAAGCGCTCTTCCGTGAGGAGGACCGGGCGTTGGTCTGTTGGACCGCCGACCGCGACGAGGCCGTCGAGTTCATCGACCGGTTCGTGGTCCCCGGCGTCTGACCCCGCTGGCTAGGTTCCGCACGTCGTATCCGACACGAGGAGCACCAGATGGCACAGCAGGTCAAGGCGGTCGTCGCCCGGGCACAGGGCGAACCGGTCACCGTCGAGACGATCATCGTCCCCGATCCGGGACCGGGCGAGGCCGTCGTCGCCGTCCAGGCCTGCGGGGTCTGCCACACCGACCTCCACTACCGGGAGGGCGGCATCAACGACGAGTTCCCGTTCCTGCTCGGCCACGAGGCTGCCGGCGTCGTCGAGGCGGTCGGCGCGGGGGTCACCAACGTCGCGGCCGGCGACTTCGTGGTCCTCAACTGGCGGGCCGTCTGTGGCGAGTGTCGAGCATGCGCCAAGGGCAAACCCCATCTGTGCTTCGACACCCACAACGCCACCCAGAAGATGACGTTGGAGGACGGCACCGAGCTGTCACCGGCGCTGGGCATCGGCGCCTTCGCCGAGAAGACCCTCGTCGCCAGCGGCCAGTGCACCAAGGTCAACCCCGCTGCCGATCCTGCTGCCGCCGGTCTCCTCGGATGCGGCGTCATGGCCGGCTACGGGGCCGCGGCCCACACGGGGGCGATCGCCGAGGGCGAGACCATCGCCGTGTTCGGCTGCGGCGGGGTCGGCATGGCCGCGCTGGCCGCAGCCCAGCTCCGCAACGCCCGCACGATCATCGCCGTCGACCTCGACCCGAAGAAGCTGGAGCTGGCGAAGGAGTTCGGCGCCACCCACACCGTCGATGCGTCGTCGACCGACCCGGTCGAGGCGATCCGCGCGTTGACCGACGGGTTCGGCGCCGACGTGTGCGTCGAGGCCGTCGGCAACCCCGCGGTGCTCGAGCAGGCGTTCTACGCCCGCGACCTCGCCGGCCGGGTCGTGCAGGTGGGGGTCCCGACCCCGGAGATGCAGATGCCCGACATCCCGATGATCGAGTTCTTCGGGCGAGGCGGGGCGCTCAAGCCGTCGTGGTACGGCGACTGCCTCCCCTCCCGCGACTTCCCCGCGCTCGTGGAACTCCATCTCCAGGGACGGTTCGCGCTCGACAAGTTCGTGTCCGAGCGGATCGCCCTCGACGAGGTCGAGGAGGCGTTCCACAAGATGGAACGGGGCGAGGTCCTGCGCAGCGTGGTGGTCCTGTGAGCGCCGCACGGGTCGAGCACGTGGTCACGTCGGGGATCTTCTCGATCGACGGCGACGACTTCGAGGTCGACAACAACATCTGGCTGATCGGCGACGACCGCGAGGTCGTGGTCGTCGACGCGGCCCACCAGGCGGCGCCGATCGTCGAAGCCGTCGGCGACCGGGCGGTCGCGGCCATCGTGTGCACCCACGGTCACAACGACCACATCAACGCCGCGGTCGACCTCGCCGCGGCCACCGGTGCGCGGATCCTCATCCACGAGGCCGACACGATGCTGTGGAACGACGTCTATCCCGATCGGGAGCCGGACGGCACCGTGGCCGAGGGCGACACCATCACCGTGGCCGGCACCGACCTCACCGTCCTCCACACGCCGGGACACTCACCGGGCGGCATCTGCCTGCACGACGCTGCGAACGCCAGGGTGTTCGGGGGCGACACGCTCTTCCAGGGCGGACCGGGGGCCACCGGACGGTCGTTCTCGAGCTTCGAGACCATCATCGAGTCGATCCGCTCCAAGCTG
>JBFIHN010000508.1:0-2459 GCA_041601775.1 Acidimicrobiales bacterium | reverse complement strand
GTCCGGATCGATCGAACGACGGGCGTCGGCCGCCAACACCACGGCTTCGAGATCGACGCCGACGGTGCAGGCCACGACGACCGGTGCACCGTTGCGGGTGCCGACGGCGGCGGCCACCCCACGAGCACGGAGCCGGTCGCGCGGAGCGGGCGTGGGAGCGGCGACCAGGTGGTCGGTGCCGATGCGACCGGGTTCCACGAGCAGCGTGTGGCGCAACCACCGCTCCGGGACCAACGTGCCCAGCGGATGGTTCCGACCACCGGGACGGCGGATCTCGCGGAGTTGTTCGACCACACGGGTGACGGCCGCTGCGTCGGGGAGGTCGCCGTGCATCATCGCCGTGAGCTCTCGGTCGAACCGGCCGACGCCGACCTCGAGGATCGGTTCGTCGTTGTCGAGGGCCCGGACGATGCGGACCACCTCGAGCCCTCGGTATTCGCCTGCGAGACGGTCACCTTCGACGACGACGTCGAGGCCCTCCGCCTCCAGCACGGTCACCAGGTCGGGAGCGTCGGGAGGACCCCGGCCCTCGTCGGGCTCGGTCGGCTCCACCGACTCGAGCTCGCGGCCGACGGTCGTCCAGACCGAGATCGGTGAGGAGAACTCAGCCGACTGGCGGGCGATGGTGCCGGGCGTCTCGTCGACGACGACGTGGAGTTCGGACGCGCCACGGCGGCGGGCCCAGGCGATGGCAGCGCCGAGGCCGTGGTCGCCGTCGAGCAACACGAACGCTCGGTCGTCCACGGCCATGGCCGCACCGGTGCCGATCGAGGCGTGGGGCGCGCCGACGCCCCACCGGTCACGCACGAGGGCTCCCAGCTTCACGGCGTTGCGTGCCGCGAGCCGCTGGGACGCCTCCGCGAGATCAGCGGGCGTCGGTTCTTCGTCGATCATCGCCGTGTGTGCACCGGACGAGCCGGTGCGAACGGTTCAGGAGTCGGAGGACTCGGTTGCCTCGTCGGCCGGAGCCTCGTCGACCGGGGCCTCGGGGGCCTCGTCGACCGGGGCCTCGGGGGCCTCGTCCTCGACGGGGGCGCCAGCGGACTTCTTGCGGCGGCCGTAGCGGCGCTCGAAGCGGTCGATGCGTCCACCGGTGTCCACCAGCTTCTGCTTGCCCGTGTAGAAGGGATGGCACTCACTGCAGAGTTCGACTCGCAGATCCGTGGCCGTCGACCGCGTCTCGAAGTCGTTACCGCACGAGCAGTGCACGGTGACGAGCTCATAGGCAGGATGGATGTCGGTCTTCATCGGGACTTCTCCTCTTTGGCCACTGCGCCGAGCACATCGTCGTTCGACGGCATGTCTCGGAGGCGGTTGATCAGCGTATCGAGTCCGTCGCCATTGTCCGCACTCGAGGCATCGGGCTGGGCGGCGAGCACGCGCCGGAGCACGTCTCGAGCGCTGGCTCCGTCGTCCCCGACGAGGAGTTCTTCACGCCGGGTCGACGTCTGGCCGACGTCGATCGCCGGGAACGCCCGCCGTTCGGCCGCCGAGCGGTCGAGGCGGATCTGCGTGGTGGCCGCGCCGACCACGGCCTCGTAGACGGCCTCGTCGACGGCGGCGCCGCTGTCGACGGTGACGGTCGCGACCAGGGTCACCGAACCGGCATCCTCGAGGTTGCGGCCGGCACCGAAGGCACGCTTCGCCGCCTGGATGGCGCTGTTGTCGAGCCCGCCGAGCGAGCGGCCGCCGCTCTGGCTCCCGTGGGGCGACGCCTGGTCGGCGCGAGCGAGGCGGGTGAGACCGTCGACCAGTACGACGACGTCGTCACCGGCCTCGGCCATGCGGCGGGCTCGGGCGAGCGCGAGGTCGACGAGCGCGACGTGGTCTTCGGGCTCGGCGTCGAACGCCGAGCCGTAGACCGTGCCGGCCGCGACGAACCGCTGCATCTCGGTGATCTCCTCGGGACGCTCGTCGAGCAGCACCACGATCAGCGGCGTGTCCGACTCGTTGGCCTCGATCGACCGGGCGAGGGTCTGGAGCATCGTCGTCTTGCCCGAGCGGGGCGGGGCGGCGAGCAGCACCCGGCTGCCCTTGCCGATCGGGGCGAGCAGCTCGAGCGCTCGGGTGGTGGTCGTCTCGGCATCGCCGTCGACGGTCAGGGTGAGCGCCTCGGTCGGGAAGACGGCAGCGAGCTCCTCGAAGAGCGGCCGGTCGGTCACGGTGCCCTCGTCGACGGCGACGTCGTTGACGGTGTCGATGCGCAAGATGGCCGGGTTCTTCTCGTTGCGGAAGGCCGGTCGTGATCCACCGGCGACGACGTCGCCCTTGCGGAGACCGAACTGGCGGACCTGCTTCACCGAGACGTAGCAGTCGTCCTTCGACGGCAGCAGGCCATCGACGCGGAGGAAGCCGTAGCCGTCGTCGCGCAGGTCGAGGCAACCCGAGACCGGGATGGGCTCGCCGGTGAACTCGTCCTGTTGCGGGCCGCCCTCGCGGTTGCGGCCGCGACGACGACG
>JBFIHN010000507.1:0-2461 GCA_041601775.1 Acidimicrobiales bacterium | reverse complement strand
TGCGCTGAAGCCGGGCTCAGCACCGGCCCCCTGTACACGAACTTCGGTTCGAAGGAGGCGTTGTTCGCGGTTGTTCTCGAGCAGTGGGGGAAGCAGGCCTACGACCGTGCGATGCGCGCCGGGACCGACCCTGCAGCGTCCACGAACATCGCCGACGTCGTGACGGCGGCCGGCCGTGTCGTCGAGCGAGGTCCCCACGAACTGGGCCGGCTCGTGGTCGAGGCGTTCGCGATCGCCGGGCGTGACGAGAGCGTCGCCGAGACCGTGCGGGCCTGGGTGACACTCGACGAGCAGCACATGACCGATGAGATCCGCCGTGGCCAGGACGCGGGGGTGCTCGACGAGACGATGGGTGCCGAGTCGATGGCGAGGATGAACACGATCATCGCCCTCGGCGCCCACCTGACTCGCGCCCTCGACCTCGATGTCCCGGGCCAGGACGAGTGGTCGGCCCTGGTTGGCCGACTCGTCGACAGCCTGCGCGCCCAGCCCTGACCGATCCGCATCCGATCCCGACACGAGGAGCCCACCATGGCCAACCGCACCTTCCCCTATGCCGAGACCTTCGCGGTCCACCGCACCTTCCCCGAGCAGGGCCGTCCGAACGATGAGGTTCTGGCCGAGATCCGGCACATGGCCGAGGCCGAACGGGTGCACTGGAACACGGGCAAGGCGTCGGGAACCCTCTACTCCGGCGACGAGGACCACTACGAGTACATGGCCGAGGCCTTCGCCATGTACGGCCACATGAACGCGCTCCAGCGCGACCTGTGCCCCAGCGTCACGAAGTTCGAGGGCGAGATCATCGCCATGACCCTCGACATGCTCGGCGCCAGCGCCGTGACCGACACCGAGCCGGCCGGCCTGGTGACCACCGGCGGCACCGGCAGCATCCTCCACGCCATGCTCGCCTACCGGATCGAAGGGACTGCGCGCGGCGTGACGCAGCCCAACGTCGTCAAGGCGGCGACGGCCCATCCCGCGTTCGACAAGGCGTGCTTCCTGTTCGGGATGGAGATGCGGAGCGCTCCGATCGACCCCGTGACGACGCAGGTGGACCTCGCCGCCATGGCCGACCTCGTCGACGACGAGACCGTGGCCCTCGTCGGATCGGCCGGCAACTACCCCTACGGCACCATCGACGACATCGAAGCGATGGGCGCCCTCGCGCTCGAGCGCGGGGTCGGCCTCCACGTCGACGGTTGCCTCGGCGGCTTCATCCTTCCCTGGGGTCGCGAACTCGGCTACGACATCCCCCCGTTCGACTTCTCCGTCCCCGGCGTGACGACCATCTCCGCCGACACCCACAAGTACGGCTACGGGTTCAAGGGCACGTCGGTCGCGGCGTTCCGCGACCAGGAGATGCGCAACAGCGTCTTCTACTGCCTGCCCGAGTGGACCGGCGGCAAGTACAACTCGCCGGGCATCGACGGCTCACGCTCCGCTGGCCTCCTCGCCGCGACCTGGGCCGCGCTCGTCGGTCTCGGCAAGGAGGGTTACCGCGCCTACGCCGACGAGATCTTCCGCACCTCGTACGCGATGCAGGACGCCGTGACGGCACATCCCGAGCTGCGGATCCTCGGGTCGCCGACGTTCTGCTTCTCGTTCACCAGCGACGAGGTCGACATCTACCACGTCAACGACCACCTCCAAACGCTCGGCTGGCGGCTCAACGGCCAGCAGTACCCCGACGCGGTGCACATGGCTGTCACCCGTCCCCAGACAGCGCCCGGCGTGGTCGAACGCTGGACCGAGGACCTCGCCGCCGGTGTCGCCTACGCGAAGGAGCGGCCGGCCGATGAGCGGCCGTTGACCGGTGCGATCTACGGCGGGGTCGAGGGCGGGCTGACCGACGAGGCCGACGAGTTCATCCGCCAGCAGCTCACCGTGTACATCGAGCGTTCCCTTGCCCTCCCGCCCGAGGGCTGAGCGCGTCGATCCAGCAGGACCGCCCACGGTTCCGGCACCGACGATCCTCCTTCCATTCTCGACGTCGTGGGCGTCGGCCCCCGACGCCTCGGACGTCGAGTTCGCACCAGCAGCGACGACGTGCCGATGGTGGGCACCGATCGGCTCAGCCGATCAGCCACCTGCGAGCGCCTTGACCCGTTGGAGATCGGCGGCTTCGTATCGACTCGCACGCCGTGAACACGGGAGCGTTCGGCAGCGGTCGGCTCGAGCAACAGACCGGGGTCGCCTCACGTCGTGAGGTCCGACCTCACGCCTTCGACGGTGAAGCCCACCGCGCGGGCACACCGCCGACACGAAGGACGAGCCGATGCCGCGACGACATCTCCACGATTGCGACGTCCACGAGGCGACGGCGAGGCCACCATCGTGCTCCTCGGGGTCGTCGACCTCGTCGGCGACGCGTGCAAGCGGGGCGAGTACGTCAGCGCACCCGTCCTGTCGCGCCTCGACGGTGCGACACCATGTTCCGAGGCTGGCGCAACCGGTGCGT
>JBFIHN010000506.1:0-2463 GCA_041601775.1 Acidimicrobiales bacterium | reverse complement strand
GGCGCCCGGATGGCGGTCAAACGGTTCCTGTCGGGGGCCTACGAGATCGAAGAGCGCATGATGCTCTCGGTCCAGATCGACGACGTCACCCCCGACGACGCGTCCCACGAGTTCGTCGCCCTCAACGAGGCCGTGATCGAGAAGACGCCGTCGGGACACACCGTCCGCCTCGCCGTCAGCGTGGACGGCGAGTACTTCACGACCTACGCCGCCGACGGGCTGATCGTCGCCACGCCGACCGGGTCGACCGCGTACTCGTTCTCGGCCCGGGGTCCGATCGTGTCGCCGCGCCACCGGTGCCTGGTGGTGACACCGGTGTCGCCCCACATGCTCTTCGACCGGAGCATGGTCCTCGACCCGCTCGCGACCGTGCGGATCGAGGTGACCGGTCATCGACCGGCCACGATCTCGATCGACGGGCGCAACCTCGTGACCCTCGAACCGGGCCACGCCATGCGGTGCACGGCGAGCAATCGGACGGCCCGGCTCGTGACGTTCGGTGACCACGACTTCTTGGGGATCCTCAAGACCAAGTTCGGTCTGTCGGACCGATGATCGCCGAACTCGTCGTACGCGACCTCGGGGTCTTCGCCGACGCCCGGCTGGTCCTGGCTCCGGGGTTCACCGCTCTGACCGGTGAGACCGGTGCCGGCAAGTCGCTCGTCGTCGGCGCGATCCAGCTGCTCCTCGGCGCACGCGCCGACCCGTCGGTCGTCCGTCCGGGTGCGTCCGAAGCCACGATCGACGGGCGCTTCGTCGGCGACGACGGATCCGAGACGGTCCTGTCGCGAGTGGTGCCGGCGGACGGCCGGAGCCGTGCCTACGTCAACGGACGGCCGGTCACCGTGTCCGAACTCGCCGAGCACGGAGCCGGCCTCATCGAGTTGCACGGTCAGCATGCGCACCAGCAGCTCCTGCGCCCGGCGGAGCAGCGATCGGCACTCGACCGCTTCGCCGGCGTCGACCTCACGCCGCTGCGAGACGCACGAGAACGACTCAAGGCGATCGACGCAGCCCTCGTCGAGTTGGGCGGCGACGAGCGGACTCGGGCACGTGAACTCGACCTGCTGCGCTACCAACTCGACGAGTTGGAGTCCGCTGGTCTCGACGACCCCGAGGAGGACGACCGCCTCGACGCGGAGGAAGACCTCCTGGCCGACGCGGTCGCGCACCACGAGGTGGCCGAGCGGACGGCCGACGCGTTGGTCGGTGACGACGGTGTGCACGACCAGCTGCAGTCGGCACTCGGCCGACTCGTCGACCGTGCACCGTTCGCCGACGCGCTGGGTCGGTTGCGGGCCGCAGCCGCCGAGGTGAGCGAGGCCGCCCACGACATCCGGGCGATCGCGGAGACGATCGCCGACGACCCCGAGCGTCTCGACGAGATCCGACGCCGTCGCCAGCTCCTGGCCGAGTTGCGACGCAAGTACGGCGAGAACCTGAGCGAGGTCATCGCCGAGCGCGACCGGGTGCGCGAGCGCCTCGACGAGATCGAGTCGCACGACGAACGCGCGGCCGCGCTCGAGGCGGAGCGTCGCGCTGCGGCGAAGGCCGAGCGCGCCGCGGCCGCAGTGGTGGCCAAGGCCCGACGCGCGGCCGCGCCGGCGCTGGCCGGCGGGGTGCAGGAGCGTCTGCGCCAGCTGGCGATGCCCGATGCCGTCGTGGAGGTGGACGTCAGCGGGGAGGATCCCGCCGACGACGTGAACCTGCTGCTCGCGGCCAATCCCGGGTCGGGCCCACAGCCGATGGCGAAGGTCGCGTCCGGTGGCGAGCTGTCGCGGGCCACCCTGGCGTTGCGCCTCGAGTTGACGGCCGGCCCGCCGTCGCTCGTGTTCGACGAGGTCGACGCCGGGATCGGCGGCGAGGCGGCATGGGCGGTCGCTCGTTCGCTCCGGGCGCTGTCCGAGCGTCATCAGATCCTGGTGGTGACCCACCTCCCGCAGGTCGCGGCGTTCGCCCAGCAGCAGATCTCCGTGACCAAGCGCTCCGACGGCGAGGCGACCGAGGCCATGACGGTTCCGCTCGACGACGATGCCAGAGTGGAGGAGATCGCGCGCATGCTCTCGGGCCAACCCGGTTCCGAGGTCGGCAGGGAGCACGCGGTCGAATTGCTCGCCGAGGCCGCTGGAAGGACCGCATGAGCCAACAACCCGCCATGCCCCAGGAATCGCTCCTCGTCGGCGTCGCCAAGGTCGATCGCCGCACGAAGGCGCTGGTCAACCGGCTCGGGCCATCCGACGTGGCGGTCATCAACCACGAAGACCTCGACCGCGTCGCGGCCGAGACGCTCGTGTCGGCCCGCCCGCTCGCCGTCGTGAACGCGGCGGCGTCGCTGTCGGGTCGCTATCCGAACATCGGCCCGCTGGCGTTGACCGAAGCCGGTATCCCGCTGATCGACGCCGCAGGCCCCGACGTGATGGACATCGCCGAGGGCGCCCTGGTCACGATCGACGGTGGCCGCAT
>JBFIHN010000505.1:0-2464 GCA_041601775.1 Acidimicrobiales bacterium | reverse complement strand
TAGCAGTGAGGCCCATATGCACCGATTCAGTGGCACTTCGGGGCATTTCGCGCAGCACACCGACCGGGGGAGGGCATCCACCACCATGACCACCGAAGAAGCGGACGCTGCGTCCTCGTTCTCCGTCGAGGTCGGCCAGCGACTCCGGGCCGTCCGCCGGCTCCGCAAGCTGTCGCTCGACGACGTGGAACGCGAGAGCGGCGGACAGTGGAGCGCGTCGGCCATCGGCGCGTACGAGCGCGGTTTTCGTAACCTGAGCCTGCCCCGCCTGCGCGAGTTGGCCGTGTTCTACGACGTCCCGATGTCGGTCCTGCTCGGCGAATCCGACGACGACGCCGACGGCGACCGTCCGTCGAAGGTGATCCTCGACCTGGTCGCGCTCTCGGGCATCCCCGAGGCCGAGGCGATCCACCGCTACGCCCGGTCGATCATCCTCGAGCGGGGCGACTTCAACGGCCGCGTGCTCTCGATCCGCCGGGACGACCTGCGGGCCATCTGCTCGCTCCTCCACGCCACCGAGACCCAGACGCTGCAGCAACTGCGCGACTGGGAGGCGTTGGTGGAACTCAGCTGACCGCCTAGCGTCGACGTTCGTGCTGACAGTCCAGAAATTCGGCGGGACGTCCGTCGCCGACCCCGATCGGATCCGCGAGGTCGCCGACCACGCCGTCCGTACCCGCAAGCGCGGGACCGACGTCGTCCTCGTCGTCTCGGCCATGGGCAAGGAGACCGACCACCTGCTGCGCCTCGCGGACGACGTGTCCCGCACCAAGCCGTCGCGCGAGATGGACATGCTCATCACCGCCGGGGAACGCAAGGCGATGTCGCTGGTGGCCATGGCGATCTCCGACCTCGGGGTCCCGGCCCAGTCCTTCACCGGGTCGCAGGCCGGGTTCATCACCGACACCACCCACACCGACGCCAAGATCATCGAACTCCGCCCCGAGCGCATCGCCGAGGCGATCGCCGACGGGTGCATCCCCGTGATCGGTGGCAGCCAGGGCGTGTCGTCCGAGCGGAACGTCACGTTCCTCGGCCGGGGCGGGTCCGACACCACGGCCGTCGCCATCGCGCACGCGTTGGGGGCCGAGATCTGTGAGCTCTACACCGACGTCGCCGGCGTCTACTCGGCCGATCCCCGCATCGTCGCCAAGGCCGGACGCATGCCCGAGATCAGCTTCGACGAACTGCTCGAGATGACGGCGACCGGCTGCCCCAAACCGGCCATGCGGTCGGTCGAGTTCGCCCGCCGGCACGAGGTCAAGCTGCACATCCGGTCCGCATTCACCTGGGAACCGGGCACGATCGTCAAGGAGCACACCGCCATGGAACAGGCCGTCGTCAACGCCGTCACCCACGACACGAGCGAGGCCAAGGTCACCGTGTCGGGGGTGTCCGACCAGCCGGGCATCGCGGCGCGCATGTTCACCGTGTTGGCCGAGTCGGGCATCAACGTCGACATGATCGTGCAGAACACCTCGGAGCACGGCCGCACGGACATCTCGTTCACGGTTCCCCACGACGAGGCCGAGGCCGCCACCGAGTTGATCAACAGCTTGTCGGGCGAGGTCGGCGCCGCCGCCTGCGGCTACGACCACGACATCGGTCGGGTCTCGGTCGTGGGTGCCGGCATGAAGTCGAATCCTGGGGTGGCCGCCAAGATGTTCCAGGTCCTCGCCGACAACGACATCAACATCGAGATGATCTCGACGTCGGCGATCCGGATCTCCTGCGTCGTCCAGCAGTCGCAGGTCGAGGACGCCGTCGAGTTGTTGCACACCGCCTTCGACCTCGACGTCTGAGCGAACCCGTCGGTCGCGGGGTGACCGCGCGACCACACCGACGCCCGGAATCGGTCTGTGGGTCGGCGCCGCATTGCTCGTACCCTGCAACCCATGACTGCCCCGGAGCCCATGAAGAGCCTGGATCCCGTGAAGGTGGGGATCCTCGGCGCAACCGGCCAGGTCGGTGGCGTCATGCGACGCCTCCTCGCCGAACGGAACTTCCCCGTCGGCGAGATGCGGTACTTCGCCTCGGCACGCTCGGCGGGCAGCACCCTCCCGTGGGGTGACCGCGAGATCACCGTCGAGGACTCGACCGAGGCCGACTACTCGTCCCTCGACGTCGTCCTCGCCTCTGCCGGCGCCACGGCTTCGCGGGCCCTGGCCGAGAAGATCGCCGCCTCCGGACCGATCGTCATCGACAACTCCTCGGCCTTCCGGATGGACGACCGGGTCCCGCTCGTCGTGCCCGAGGCCAACGCCGACGCCCTCGACGACATCCCCATCGGGATCGTCGCCAACCCCAACTGCACCACCATGGTCGCCATCCCCGTCCTCGCGCCGCTGCACCGCGAAGCCGGGCTCGAGGCCCTGGTGGTCTCGACCTACCAGGCCGTCTCCGGCGCCGGTCTGTCGGGCGTCGACGAGTTGGACTCCCAGATCCGCAAGGTCGGCGACAAGGC
>JBFIHN010000504.1:0-2465 GCA_041601775.1 Acidimicrobiales bacterium | reverse complement strand
GTCGCCATCGGTCCGGTGTCGCCCATGGTGGCCTTGTACTTCCCGCCGCTGAAGGACATCTCCGCCACCGGGGCGGTGATGGCGCGGGGGCCGGTGTCGAGGTACTTGCGGGGAAGGCGCGACGTCCAGACGTCGGCGGGTTCGACGACGTGGTCGTCGGCCGAGATCATCTTCGGGATCTCGCTCATCGGGTCACCTCCGTGGTCTCGAAGCGCTGGCCCCACTCGTCGAGGTGCGCGACGTCTGCGAGGGGGAGCCGCCGCGGACGTTTCAGGTCCTCGTCCGGGTGGCCGAGGAAGATCGCACACTCCAGGAACATGCGCGGTGGGACCCCCAGGATCTCCTTCACTTCGGGCTCGACGAGGCCGAAGAAGGTCGTGAACAGCGACGCGATGCCGAAGGCGTTGGCGGCCAGCATCATGTTCTGGCAGGCGGGGTACAGGCTCGACCCGCGACCGCCCACGATGTGTCGGGTCGGTCGCAACGTGCCGTCGGGGTTCTCCTCGTACTCGCCCTGGAACCGGACGCCGCGGTCGGGGTTCCAGAAGACCATCACCAGGGCGCCGACGCGGTCGACGTTGTCGACGGCGGCGTGTCCGGTGATCGGACGTCCCGCGCCGTCGACGAGCTGTTCCGGGGTCTGGGCCCGCTGCTCGTCGATCGAGGCGTAGGCGGCGGCGAGTACGTCCTTGAGACGGCGCTTGCGTTCGTGGTCGGTGACGACGACGAACTCCCACGGCTGGGTGTTGCCCGAGCTGCAGGCCATGGTGGCCGAACGCAGGATCTTGCGCAGGGTGTCGGGATCGACGGGACGGTCCTCGTAGATGCGCGTGGCGCGGAGATCGAAGATGGTGTCGAAGAGCGGGGCGTCGGGCCAGTCGTTCGCTTCTTGCGGGTCGACGACCACGTTTCCGGTGACCTTCATCAGCGCACCGCCCGGAACGCTGCGACACCTGGACGCACGATGAGGAACTCGAGGCCCTCGTCGCCGGCGGTGAAGGTGTACGCCTGGTCGGCGGCCACGACGGTCGAGTCACGCTCGCCCATGGCCTGGCCGTCGAAGACGCAACTCCCCGACAGGACCATGAAGACCTCGGCGTGATCGTGCGAGTGCGCCGGGGCGGTGAAGCCGGCCGGCAGGCGGACGATCTGGGTGTAGAAGCCGCCGTCGCCCTGGATGAGGCGCTTCCGGACGGCGTCGTTCGGACCAGGTGAGGTCTCGGTGCCATCGGCACCGGGAACCAGCCATTCCACGTCGTCGTAGGCGACGATCTGGCGCTGAACTTCCTTCGTGGTCATGAGCTTCCCTTCCCGTGGTCGCACGGTGCGGCACGTGTGACATGGATCATATGCCTTTCGAGAAGATCACTTCCATGGAAATCAAATAGGTGGTGGTATCTTTCGCGTCACTGATCACCGGAGGAGACGCTCGCTGATGAACGCCGCCAAGGCCACGGGAACCAAGACATCCCGCGGGCGTGCCACCAAGCCGACGACCGACGAACTCGAGATGTTCTCGCGCGTCCGGCGAGCGAGCCTGATCCTCGACGAACTCCAGCGCGAGAGCCTCGAGGCGCTCGATCTGACCTTCGTCGACTACTCCGCCCTCCGGGTGATCGACATGGAGGGCCCGCCCTACCGCCTCTCGCCGTCCGCGATGGCGGAACGGCTGGTGCGCACGACCGGCGGCATGACCAAGATCGTCGACCGCCTCGAGCGGCGCGGTCTGGTCGAACGCGAGCGCGACGACGTCGACCGCCGCAGTGTCCAGGTGGTGCTCACCCCCGACGGGCGGGCGCTGGCCCGCAAGGCGAGCGCGGCCTACACCGAGACCCGCAAGCGGGTGCTCGACCTCATCGACCGCCACGGCATCGCCGCGATCAACCACCACCTCGACGTCCTCCTCGACGCGTTGCGGATGGCGTTGCCCGACGACGACTGAGACCCGCCGTCGTCCGCGTCAGCTCGGCGCGACGACCTGCCCGGGGGCGTTGCCGGTGAGCTCGCCGTGGAGCACGAGCGGGACACCGTTGACGATGGTCGCGGTGACGCCCTGGCCGAGGGCCTTGAACCGTCCGACACCGCCGGGGAGATCGTGCACGAACTCCTTGCGGAGCGGCCCGATCGTGTCCGGATCGAAGATCATGATGTCGGCAGGGCCGCCGACGGTGATGGTGCCGAGGTCGGTGAACCCGGCGAGCTGCGCCGGCACCTGGGTGATCTGGCGGATCCCCTCTTCGAGCGTCCACACCTGTCGGTCCATGACCCACGAGCGCAAGAAGTAGCTGCTCCAGTCCGAGCCGTCGTCGCGGGCGATGTGCGCGCCGCCGTCCGACGTGCCGATCACCATGCGGGGATCCTGCTGGGCGAGGCCCACCGCGTCGGTCCACTCCGGGGTCTCGGTGCGCCAGCGGAAGCCTGTCTCGAGGTCTTCCGACAGGGCGATGTCGAGCATGGCGTCCGCC
>JBFIHN010000503.1:0-2466 GCA_041601775.1 Acidimicrobiales bacterium | reverse complement strand
TCCGTGTTCAACAGCATCGGGACCGCGTCGCCGACCGGCACCGTGAACCTCTACCGAGACGGCGAACTGGTCGCCGGGGCCACCGCGTTGTCCGCCACCGCGACGAGCCGCTCGGGGGCCACCTTCACCCTGCCCGGCGACCTCGGCTCCGGGACGTACGGGTTCCGCACGGTCTACGTGCCCACCGGTGACTTCGCCGGCGGGGAGGCGTCCTTCGACCACTCCGTCTCGGCCTACCTGTCCGACGTCACCCTGGACGTGGACGTGACCTCGCGGGAATGGGGCCAGTCGTTCCTCGTCACCGCCGAGGTGACGACCAGCACCGTCGCCGACCCCACCGCTCCCACCGGTGCCATCGAGATCTCCGACGGTGCGGGCACCAGCTGCCTGGTTGCCGCTGATGGCGGGACCTGCTCGCTGTCGTGGGACACACCGGGGGATCGCCGTCTCGTCGCCAGCTATGCCGGCGACGACCGCTACAGCCCGGCGGCCTCGACCGGACGCGACATCGTCGTCACCCGGCAGGTGCCCGAGATCACGGCATCGGTCACCCCGGCGGCACCGGTGACCGGCGACCGCGCCACCCTGGAGTGGACGGTCGTGGGCCCCGCCGACGGTGCGGTCCACGGCGAGATCGCGGGGACACGATGCACCGGCGGTCCCGTCGGCGCCTGCGTCGGCACCTTCGCCTCGTCGAGCGCCGGGGTCGGCCAGCCAGCGAGCGTCGTCTTCGCCGGCAACGCCCTGTACGGCCCCACCTCCTGGACCGGCAGCGTCACCCCCATCGGCTGCCACCGGCTCGAGGTCTCCCTCGTCCCGGCCACGGACGGCACCATCGCCGCCACCACGCCGCCCAACTGCAACCACGGCACCGGCTATCTGGCCGGCACGTTCGTACGGGTGGCCGTGACCCCGGGCAACGCTGATCCGAGCTTCGCATGGGACGGCGTCGACTGGGTCGGAGTCGGGCACACCGGCGGCTACTCGCTCGACGTCGTCGTCGGGACCGGGTCGAACCAGGTCACCTCGATCCAGGCCGGCCTTCGGCGCCAGTGGAACTGTTTCACGGTCGACTGGGCCCACGCCGAGACCACCCCGAACTCGGTGCGTGACGTCGGCGGCGCGCTGCGCGTCGCCGAGACACCCAACTGCCCCGTCGACGTCAACGGGCTCCCCGTCGCAACGCCGGGCTGGGACCTGGTCGACGGTGGCCAGCGTGGCCGCTTCCTCGCCGGAACCGTGCTCCACGCCGAACCCGAGGTGTTCCCCGGGATGGAGTTCTTCGGCTACCGCGCGGGTGGCCCGGAGATGGTGGTGGACCGGGACCTCGTGCTCCAGGGAGTGTTCGGCCCGGTGTGCATCGAGCTCCAGTTGGTCATCGACGGCGCAGGGTCGCCGCAGCCGTTCAGTCCCGCGACCTGTGCCAACCCACTCACCGGGTTCCGCGGCTACACCGTCGGGACCGTGGTCGACGTGACCGTCGAAGCCGACCCGGGCTCCTATCTGGCCGAGTGGCGGGACGCCGATGACCCCGAGGGCACCGAGCAGGAGGTCTACAAGGGCTTCAGCACCGGCGGCTACGTCCCGCAGTGGAGCACCACCAAGACCATCGGCACCTCGCCGTCCGTCCAGACCGTGACCGCGGTGCTGGTGGCGTGCAGTCGCCTCTCGGTCGACCCGCTCCTGCCGACCCACGTCGCCGAGACGGGCCCCAACGGCGGCACGCTCCCCGGCTTGACCTCGATCTTCGAGATCACCCGATCGCGTGACGGCGACTGCCCAACCGACAGCGACGCCGAGCTCTACCGCCGAGGCGGATGGGTGGACTTCGAGGCGCACATCGACCGAGGGACGTTCGGTCGATGGGGCTACAGCGAGACGGACGCGGACAACGAACCGTCGGTGCACGTGAGCACGGACGAGAGCGTCGAGCTGCGGCCGGTGGTGTTCGACCTCGCGCAGGGTTGCGGCGACCTCGAGGTCCGCGTCGCCGACGGGACCTCGGCGCTCGTGTCGACCAGCGACTACGACCCCGTCTTCTGCCTGGAGAACACGCTCGGGAACGGGCCGGCCACGCTCCTCGAAGGGCAGGTCCGCGACAGCATCACGCTCCACGGCACCGCCACCGAGGGCGACCCGCTGCTCGGTTGGTCCTTCACCGACCGATGGGGCGTCACCGGCGTGGCCGGGGCCATGGTCGATCTGCCGGTGGCCCACAACGACGATGTGGTCGCCGAGGTGACCGCGTGCACCGCGGTCGTCCCCGAGGTCACCCTGCAGTATCCCGGTGGTGGTACCGAGACCGGCGGAGCACCTCCCGGCTTCGTGCAGCTCGCCGATCCGGACCTCGTCGCCCCCGACTGTCCCTTCACCGCCGGCTCCGGCGCATGGCGCGTCGGCTCGGACACGGTGCTGGCCCCGCTCGACGCCCCGGGCTACGAGTTCGATCACTGGGAAGGTGACCTC
>JBFIHN010000502.1:0-2468 GCA_041601775.1 Acidimicrobiales bacterium | reverse complement strand
GCCGGGCAGCGACCGCCTTGGCGTCGCGGTCGACCAACTCGACGCCGAGCAGGAGGCCGAGCCCGCGGATGGCGCCGACGGCATCGAGCGGTTCGAGTCCGGCACGGATCCGTTCGCCGGCGGCGACGGCCAGCGCCGGCGCGTCGATGCGCTGCATCTCGGTGAGCACCGCCAGGGCCGCGGCGGTCACCAGCGGCTGCCCGCCGAACGTGGTGGCGTGGTCGCCGGGCTCGAACGCCGCCGCGACCTCCCGCTTGGCCACACAGGCGCCGATGGGCACGCCGTTGCCCAACGCCTTCGCCATCGTGACGACGTCGGGCTGGACGCCGAAGTGCTGGAACCCGAACCACGCGCCGGTCCGTCCGAGGCCGGTCTGGACCTCGTCGACCATGAACAGGATCCCCCGCTCGGCGCACAGGGCCTCGACGCCGCGGAAGTATTCGGCCGTCGCCGGGTTGACGCCACCCTCACCCTGGACCGGTTCGAGCAGCACCGCGGCGACCGTGGCGTCGAGGGCCGACTCCAACTCGTCGAGGTCGGCCCAGGGCACGTGCCGGAACCCCTCGGGCAGCGGCTGGAACGCCTCCCACTTCTGGGGTTGCCCGGTCGCGTGCAGCGTCGCGAGGGTACGGCCGTGGAAGCTGGCGTAGGCCGAGACGACGGTGTGGCGGCCACGCCCACCGAACTTGCGGGCCAGCTTGATCGCGGCCTCGTTCGCCTCGGCGCCGGAGTTGCAGAAGAACGTCTGGTAGCTCGACGCTCCGGGGTCGGCGGACCGCAGCAGCTCGTCGATGGCGACGGCGACCTCCCATCCGGGCTCGGTGCCGAAGAGGTTCGAGACGTGCAGCAGCGTGTTCGCCTGCGCAGCCAACGCCTCGGCGACCGCGGGGTGCGCGTGGCCGAGTGAGGTCACGGCCAGGCCGGAGAGGAAGTCGAGGTACCGCTTGCCGTCGCCGTCCCACAGCTCGCTCCCCGAGCCCCGGACGAATCGCACAGACGGCGGCCCGTATGTCGGCATCAGTGGACACGCGCCGAGGTCGGCCGGGGCGCCCATCGCCGTTGCGTGTGTGGTCATGCCGCCCCCGTGGTCGCGTATCGGGTGATCATCGTGCCGACGCCTTCGTCGGAGAACAGTTCGAGCAGGACGACGTGTTCGAGCCGGCCGTCGACGAGGTGTGCCGAGGGCACGCCGCTCTCGACCGCGGCCACCGCGGCGTCGATCTTCGGGATCATCCCACCGGCGAGTTCCCCGGTGCTGACCTTGGTGCGCAGCTCGGCTGCGGTCGTCTCGCGCACCAGGGTCGTCGGGTCGTCGACGTCCTCCAGCAGACCCGGCACATCGGTCAGGTAGATGACCTTCTCGGCCTCGAGCGCCACGGCGAGCGCTCCGGCCACCGTGTCGGCGTTGATGTTGTAGGCCTGGCCGTCAGCCGACCCGCCGATGGTGGAGACCACCGGGATCAGGTCCTCGGCCAGGAGCTGGTGCAGGATCGTCGGGTTCACCGACTCGACGTCACCGACGAAGCCCAGGTCGGGATTGCGGGCGACCGAGGTGATCAGCCCCCCGTCCTCCCCCGACAGGCCCACGGCGAGTGGCCCGTGGGTGTTGATGGCACCGACGATGTCGCGGTTGACCTTCCCGACGAGGACCATGCGCGCCACGTCGAGGGTGTCGGCATCGGTGACCCGGAGTCCGTCCTTGAACTGCGACTCGATCCCGAGGCGGCCGAGGAGGTCACCGATCTGGGGGCCGCCGCCGTGCACGACGACAGGCCGGATGCCCACCGCCCGCAGGAGCACCATGTCGTCGGCGAACGACGACGCGAGCGCCGGGTCGACCATGGCGTTGCCGCCGTACTTGACGACCACGACCTTCTGCCGGAACCGCTGGATGTAGGGCAGTGCCTCGAGGAGCATCGCTGCCCGGTTGCTGCTCGCCGGGGTCGAGCTCACGGCATGAGCCCCACGAGCGGCAGACCGGTGGTCTCGGGGAGCCCGGCTGCGATGTTGGCGCACTGGATCGCCTGCCCGGACGTGCCCTTCACCAGGTTGTCGATCGCCGAGAGCACCAGGACGAAGCCCGTCCGCTCGTCGAAGCGCGCCGTGAGGTGCGCGGTGTTCGACCCCTGCGCCGCCTTGGTCGACGGGATCCGTTCGTCGACGACCATGAAGGCGTCGCCGGCATAGGCGTCGTGGAGGCACGAGAGCAGCGCCTCGGTCGAGGTGTCGCCGACCGGGCGGGCGTAGGCGGTCGTGAAGATCCCACGGTTCATGGGCGCGAGGTGCGGCGTGAAGAGCACCTGGGCCCCCGTCGCCTGCTCGATCTCGGGCGTGTGCCGATGGTCGAGCAGCCCGTAGGCCGTGAAGTTCTCGTCGGCCGCGCAGAACGTGGTGTGTTCCTTGGGCGGCCTCCCCGCGCCGCTGAGGCCGGTCGCGGCGTTCACGATCACGTTGGTCGTGTCGATGAG
>JBFIHN010000501.1:0-2489 GCA_041601775.1 Acidimicrobiales bacterium | reverse complement strand
GCGCCGCCGGCGACGATGACCGCCGTCAACTCCAGCAGGCCGTGGGGGAGGATCAGTCCCCAGAAGCGCGCGTGTTCGCCGACGGCGGCGAACAACCCGCCGGCAACACCCACGTTCGCGCCGTTGAACACGAGGATCGCCGCCGTGCCGACACAGGCGAAGATCCCCAGGGCGAAGGCCGTGATCGCGACCCGGATGTTGTTGAAGGTCACCCCGGCGGCGAACTGCGCGGCCGGTTCGGACGAGTAGTAGTCGGCGAAGTCCTCCTCGACGTACGCCGCCCGCACGGCCTCGGGACCGGAGGCATCGAGCGCAGCGTCGGAGTTCGCGATCCACCCACCGACCAGGATCCCGGGAACCAGGGTGAGCAGCGCGCTGGCGAGGACGAAGCGTCGGATGCGCCACACCGCACCCGGGAACGAGGCGAACACGAAGCGGCGGATCGCGGCCCCGGCCGAGGTCCGGGTGCTGTAGATCGCGGCGTTGGCGTCGGCGACGACCGTGGTCAGTCGCGCGACGAGGGAGGGGTCGCGGTAGGCCACACGGGCGTGCGCCAGATGTCCCGACACCCGTTGGTAGAGGTGCACCAGCTCGTCGAGTTCGTCGGGCTCGAGCGACCTGCCACCGTTGCGCCCCCGTTTCGAGAGGTACGCGAGCCGGTCCCACGACGGCTTGTGCATCGAGATGAAGCGATCGACGTCCACGGTGCCCGGTACGGTAGCGAGCCGTGGTGGCACCCACGGCGCACGACTCCAGGGCTCCGGCGCCCTCCGGCGGGATCGTCACACCCGAGGCGGTGCTCCTCGAGTTCGCCGAAGCCGGACTGGGGAGCCGGGCACTCGGCTTCGTCGTCGACCTCGGTGTCCGCCTCGGCCTCCTGTGGGCGGTGCTCACCGGCCTCAGCCTCGCTGCGCCGGCGCTCGGCGAGACCGCGGTGGTCGTGGCGGTCATCGCCAGCGGGTTCGCCGCCCTGCTCGTGTATCCGGTCGTCTGCGAGACGCTGTGGAACGGCAAGACCGTCGGCAAGATGCTCGTCGGTCTGCGGGTCATCACCGTCGAGGGGGCTCCGGTCCGGTTCCGTCATGCGGCCATCCGGTCCGCGCTCGGCCTCGTCGACTTCGTCCTCGGCTTCGGGAGCGTCGCGATCCTCGCCGCCTTGGTGACTCGCCAGAGCCAACGCCTGGGCGACATCGCCGCCGGGACCATCGTGATCCGAGAACGCCAGGCCGGTGCGTACGCCCAGCCGATCATCTTCCAGCCACCGCCGGGGTGGGATGCGTACGTCGCCGGGCTCGACGTGTCGACGTTGCGCGACGAGGAGTACGTCCTGGTCCGGACCTTCCTGCTGCGCGTGCACGAGATGCGGACCCAACCACGCAACGAGCGCGGACAGGAGATGGCCGCCTGGATCGCCGGCCGGCTCCGAGTCGAGGTCCCGGCCCAGCATCCCGCCGAGACGTTCCTCGTCGCCGTCGCCGCTGCCTGCCAGGCCCGCCACGTGCCGTCGACGGCGGGACCCGACGGGTGGGCCAACACGTTCCTCCCGCCGGGGGCCGTCCCGCCACCGGTCTGGCACGACGATCCACTCTCGCCCACGTGGGGGACCGCGCCCGGTTCGTCGTAGCCTCGCGCGGTGGCTTACCTCGACCACGCGGCCACGACCCCGGTCCGCCCCGAAGCACGAGACGCGATGCTGCCCTGGTTGGGCGAGCGCGTCGGCAACCCGTCCGGCGCGCACCGACTCGCGCGCGACGCACGTCGTGTCATCGACGATGCCCGCGACGTGTTCGCCGAGGCGACGGGGTTCGAACCCGGCGACATCGTCTTCACGGCCGGCGGCACCGAGGCCGACGACCTCGCGATCGACGGGGTGATCGACGCCCGCGGCGGTGTGCCGGTGTGTCCGGCGTCCGAGCACCACGCCGTTCTCCACACGGTCGAGTCCCGCAGTGGGCGCATCGTCGGCGTCGATGCTGCCGGCCAGGTCGACCGGGACCAGTTGGTCTCGCTGCTCGACGACGATGTCTCGCTGGTGTCGGTGATGGCGGTCAACAACGAGACCGGTGTGATCGCCGACGTGCAGGGGGTCCTCGAGATCGTGCGCACGCACGCGCCGAACGCGCGCTTCCACACCGATGCCGTGCAGGCGTTGTCGTGGCTCGACCTGCCGACGGTCGCGGCCGGAGTCGACCTGCTGTCGCTCTCGGCCCACAAGTTCGGAGGACCCCAGGGGGTCGGCGTGCTCGCCGTCCGTCCCGACGTGGCGATCCGCTCGCAACTGCTCGGCGGCGGACAGGAACGCGGACGACGCTCCGGGACGCAGAACGTCGCCGGCATCGTCGGCGCCGCGGCCGCTGCCGCCGTCACGGTCCGGGATCGTGCCGCATCGGTGGCTCGTATCGGTGCACTCCGTGACCGGTTGGCCGACGGGCTCCTCGCCCGGATCGAGGGTGCGGTCGAGACGGCGGTCGTCGCGGGTGACCGGTCGG
>JBFIHN010000500.1:0-2496 GCA_041601775.1 Acidimicrobiales bacterium | reverse complement strand
GTGGACGGACTGGGGCACCGCCTCGGAGGGGACGAGCGCAGCCTGGTACACGCCGAACGGTGACGCGGACGACGGGCCGCCACCCAGGCCGTACATGCCGGGGATGCTCGCCAGCGCGGTGTGGACCATGGCATCGGCGAACGCCTACCTCGGCTGCTTCGGGATCGTCGACGCGCTCGACCGCGGCGCCGACATCGTGATCACCGGTCGGGTCACCGATGCCGCGGTGACGTGCGGACCTGCCGCGTGGCACCACGGGTGGGCTCGGGACGACTTCGACGCCCTCGCCGGCGGGGTCGTGGCCGGCCACGTCATCGAGTGCAGCGCACAAGCCACGGGAGGCAACTACTCGTTCTTCCACGAGATCGACGCGGTCGCCACGAATCCCCGCTTCGGGTTCCCGTGGGCCGAGGTCGCCGCCGACGGGTCGTCGGTGATCGGCAAGCACGACGGGACGGGCGGGGCGGTCACGGTCGGCACCGTGACGTCGCAACTGCTCTACGAGATCGGTGGGCCCGAGTACCTCGGCCCCGACGTGACGGCTCGTTTCGACACCATCGAGCTCGAACAGGTCGACGCCGACCGTGTCCGCATCAGTGGCGTGCGCGGGCAGGCACCGCCGACGACGCTGAAGGTCGCCATGAACCGTCTCGGTGGCTTCCGGAACTCGTTCACGGTCGCACTCACCGGACTCGACATCGAGGCGAAGGCCGCGCTGGCCGAGGCGACGTTCTGGGATGCCTGCCCGTTCGGTCCCGGCGACTTCGACGCCATCGCCAGCGAGGTCATCCGGACCGACAAGGACGACCCGTCCACCCAGGAGGAAGCCACCGCGATCTGGCGGGTCACGGTCAAGGACGGCGACGAACGCAAGGTCGGGCGGGCGTTCGCCGATGCCATGGTCCACACCGCGCTGGCGAGCATCCCCGGCATGTACGGCCTGGGTGGTGGCCCGTCGTCCGCGTCACCGTTCGGCGTGTACCAGGCTGCGCTCGTCCCCTCCGAGGCGGTGCCACAGTCCGTCCACGTACTCGGCGGCGACACCCGTCGCATCGACTCGGTCGCGCCCGACGGCGCACCCGTGACGGTCGAGGTCACCGAAGCGATCGATCCTCCGGCAGGGCCGACCACGCCGGCACCGCTCGGCACCGTGGTCGGCACCCGCTCCGGCGACAAGGGAGGGAACGCGAACCTCGGCGTGTTCGTCCGATCCGACGCCGCGTGGGCGTGGCTCGACGCGTTCCTGACCGTCGACCGGCTCCGGGAACTGCTACCCGAGACCGCGTCGCTCGCCGTCGACCGTCATCGCCTTCCAGCGCTCCGGTCACTCAACTTCGTGATCCACGACCTGCTGCAGGAAGGTGTCGCCGCATCGACCCGCCAGGACGCCCAGGCGAAGGCCCTGGGCGAATGGCTCCGCGCACGCGTCGTGCCGATCCCCGACCAGCTCCTCAGCTGACGACGAGTTCGGCGATCATGCCGGCAGCGCGGTGGCCGGGGATGTCGCAGAAGAGCGTGTAGGTCCCCGGCTCGAGATCGATCGCGGCCTGGTCCACCTGGCCGTTCTTGTTCACGTTCAGCGTGAAGTCGCGGATGCCCTCGATCACGAGGGTGTGGCGGATGTTCCCCACGTTCTCGTACACGAACCCGACCGTGCCGGCCGTGGTCTCGTACACGTCTTCGGGGAAGCTGATGTCCTGGGCGAGTACCTCGACCGTGGCGTCGACGTCGACGAGGGGCTTCGGCGCCGCCGTGGCGTCGTCCCCGCCGCAGGCGGCAGTGGCCAGGACGAGCGTGATGGCGGGCAGGAGGGCGATTCGCGAGCGCACGCCTCGACGCTACGACCGGCGGGTCCGGGTCAGAGAACTCACGGGCGCGGCAGGGCCCGGACGACGGCGGCGTCCTCGGGGCTGATGGCCGGCCCGAACATCGTCGAGTACAGGCCCTTGGTGCCGCAGTCGCAGTGCAGCGCCACCAGCAACGACTCGTCGGCCGGGTCGGACTCACCCTCGAAGCGCAACTGCTCGTCGACCGTCATGTCGGCAGGCTCGTGGGTCGAACCACAGGCCGGACAGCGCAGCTGCCCCGAATCCGTCGGTACGAAGTCGGCGCTGTAGCCGGCAGCCTGCAGACGTTGGATGGCTTCGGTCAGTGTCTCCACTGGTCCTCCTCGATCGGGGTCGATCCCATGGTGGCGGATCGGGGCGCGTGTCGTCTCGGACTCCCTACCCTGGACCCATGTCCGGTGATGTCCTGCAGACCGTGCCGCTCGAGTTCCAGTGGCCGACGCTCGATCCGTTCCTGTTCTGTGTCCACCACGTCGACGACTACCCCGCGGCCAACGATCTCCTGGGCCCCGACGCACCCCTGACCGGGCGCCAGATGGGCTCGGACTTCGACGGCACCGACGGCTGGCGGATGTACCACGGCACGACCGTGCCCGGCTTCCCCCAGCACCCGCACCGTGGCTTCGAGACCGTCACCTACGTGCGTCGC
>JBFIHN010000499.1:0-2500 GCA_041601775.1 Acidimicrobiales bacterium | reverse complement strand
CCGATCCCACCCCCAGAAGCGGGGCGGGTCACCACTCCCACGGCGCCTTGGTCGGCCGATGCAACGTCGGCGCGGCGTCGGGGTGGCGGTACAGGCGCAGCGCGGCGTCGGCCACCGTGCCGGAATCGTTCCAGATGTCGTGTTCCCAGAAGACCACGACCGAGAATCCCAGCTCGAGCAACCGGACGTAGCGCCGCTGGTCGGCGGCCCGGTCCGTGAGCGAGGTGTGGAATGCCTCGCCGTTGATCTCCACGACGAGGGGCCAGGAGTCGAGCCGGAAGTCCACCGTCCGGATGGCCTCCTCGACGTCGACGGTGACCTGTCGGCGGAGGTCGTTCCGCACGACCCACGGCACGATCGCCTCGAAGCGTTCCTCCAGACGACTACCCGCCGGCTGGTAGTCCGGCGGACGGTCCTCGAGGATCTGGCGCAGAACGACGATGCCCGAACGCCCCGATCCGCCGGACCGGTCACGGAGACCATGGATGAACGGACCGTTGATCAGCCGTTGCCGCCATGCCTGGTCGAGTGCCACCGCGGCCCGTTCGGCCGCGACCTCGTGACCGAAGCGGTGCGTCCACATCCCTGCCAGCCACAGGATCACCCGTTCGGGTCGTGCGACCGGTATGTCGTCGTGGGACGCCAGGTCCATCGGGTCGAGGTCCCGCAGGCGGTGCACCTGCGCGAGGTGACCGGACCCGAGACGCCGACGCGGTACGGCGACGTGTGCCGGCAGGCGCGAGAACCGCCCGAACCCCCACTGACAGGCAGCAGCCTTGCCCCACAGCCGGGCGTGTGGCCCCGCGTCGAGGACACCGAACATCACCTCCTGGTCGATCGACCAGGGCGCGGCTCGATGTCGGACGACGCGGCTGCTCACCGACTCCACCATCGCATCGCGGTAGATCGAGCGGCGGCGATGCGGGTCCGGTTCGATGGCACGGACCTGGTAGCGGGCGGCGACACCGCGCTGCACACGCAGGAGCCGAAGGAGCGGGTCGGGAAGCATGGGCTTCTCCTCGGTGACGGGCGTGGGCACCCGGAGGTGCGAGCGGCCCGCAGGCCCGAGGTCCACCGTATGAATCACCACTGACAACAACCACCGTCGTGCTCCGGCTTCTGGGTGCGCGACCAGGACGCCACACGTACCGAACACGCACCCAGAACGCTCGTGGGGCTGCTTCTGGGTGCGCGATCAGGACGCCACACGTACCGAACACGCACCCAGAACGCTGGTCAGCGTCGGCGGAGGTTGCGCACGTGGCCGGAGTCGGTGAAGGCGACTCCTTCAGCCACGAGGCGGCGCCGGTGCTCCGCCTCGTGGCCCGGGACCAGCCGTCCGGCGGCGTTGACGACCCGCCACCACGGGAGCTCGTCGTCGCCCATGGCCAGGACGCGACCCACGGCCCGGGCCTGGCCGGCGAAGCCAGCCTCGAGCGCGATCTCCCCGTAGGTGATCACCTCGCCCGCGGGCACCGACCGCACGACAGCGCGCACCGCCCGTACGAAGTCGTCGTCGATCTGCACGGCCCTCTCCTACCATCGGCCCCGATGCGCGCGCTGACCGATTCCGACGCCGACCGTCATGCCGATGCGATCACCGATGCGGGCTTCACCATCGTCGCCGACGCGTTCGACGCGGCGTTCGCCCAGTCGGTGCTCGACGAACTCGACCGGATCATCGACGAACGCGGTGTCGCCCCGGCCGACAACCGCTTCGAGGGACGGTCCACCTACCGCGTCTACAACCTGCTGGTCCACGGCGAGGTGTTCGAGCAGATCCCGGCCGCCGCCTGCGTCCTCCCCGTCGTCGAACGCATCCTCGACCCCCAGTGTCTGCTGTCCACGCTCTCGTCCATCGACATCCGTGGCGGGGAGACGGCGCAGCCGATCCACGCCGACGACCAGGTGGTCGGGCTCCCCCGCACCGGCCACGCCGTGGTCTGCAACTCGATGTGGGCGATCACCGACTTCACCGAGGCGAACGGCGCCACGCGCATCGTGCCCGGATCGCACCGCAACCCCGACTACCCCGTCTACGGCGAGCACTACGACTCGGTCCCGGCCGAGATGCCGGCCGGCAGCATCCTCATCTGGCACGGCAGCCTCTGGCACGGCGGCGGAGCGAACACGACCGACGAACGACGCGTCGGGATCGCCGACAACTACTGCGGCGGCATGATCCGCCAGCAGGAGAACCAACAGCTCGGCATCCCCCGGTCGATCGCCGCGGGCTTCGACAAGCGGCTCCAACGCCTCTGCGGCTACGGGACCTACAACGGTCTGATCGGCCACATCGACAAGCAAGACCCGCTGACCCTCCTCGACCCGGACGCCGAACACACGATGCTCTGGGACGGTGCCTGAGGTGGGAGCCCTCGACCACGTGAGCGGCTGGGACGTCCCGACCGTCGCGGCTGCGGTCTTCGACACCGGAGGCATCCAGGACCGGCACGGCGACCTCGACCGGCCCTTCGCGCTGGCGTCGGTGTCGAAGGTG
>JBFIHN010000498.1:0-2506 GCA_041601775.1 Acidimicrobiales bacterium | reverse complement strand
CGCGGTCACCACCGCAGCCGGCGGGTCGGACCAGGACGAAGCCCCAGCAGCGCGGATCGACGCGCTGTGCGAGTGGCTCGACCCGACCCTCGACCGTTTCGGCGACGGTGACGCACGTCGTGCCGACCTCGCCCGCCTCACCGACGTCGCCGCCACCTACGAACGCCTCGACCACTTCCTGACCGAGGTGACGCTCGATCCCCCGGTGTCGACCAGCGATCTCGCCGGACCACCGCATCTCGACGACGACTGGCTCACCCTGTCGACGATCCACTCGGCCAAGGGCGGCGAGTGGGACGTCGTCCACCTGCTCCACGCCGCCGACGGCAACATCCCCTCCGATCTGGCGACCGGTGACCCGGAGCAGATCGAAGAAGAGCGACGACTGCTCTACGTCGCGGCCACCCGGGCACGAGACGAACTCCACGTGCACGTGCCCTTGCGTTTCCATCACCACCGGGGCCGCCACGACGACGCCCACACCATCGGTCAGCGCAGCCGCTTCCTGACCCCACACGTGGTCGAGGCCATGGACGCGACCACCCTCGTCACCCAGACGGGCGGCGCCGGTGGCGGCGCGCTGGCGGCGGTCGGAGACGTCGTTGCCGATGCCGACGCCGACTTGGCGGCGTTGCTCGGCTGATCGTCAGCGCTCGGACCGCGCCCGCACCTGCATCCGGTGCGTGTCCCATTCGTGGCCACAGGCCGGGCACGTGACGTAGACCCGCGAGCGCGGCATGTCGATCATGTCGATCCGCGCCTGCGTCCCACAGTGGCTGCACTCGAGGCCGACACGGCGCCGCTCGGGACGAGTCGTGGGGAGCAGTCCCACGCCCGCTTCGAAGCCCGCGATCCACGCCGAAGGGTCGTTGCGGGGTGAACGTCGACCGAACGCCATCGCTGGCGCCTCCTCAGACGTGGACAGGCTCGGTGCCCAGGGTACCCCGCGATCGACCACCGTGGACGACATCCCGAATCGGTCGATCCGAGCGGCGACCCGGTTTCTCGCAGAGCCACCGCGGAGGGCGGTATCGGCGCTGGCAGACTCTTGTCCGTGCGGGACCAACGCAGCATCACCATCAAGGCCCCCGAGTCGGGCACGCCGGCGATCCCGCCGCCCCGGCGACCGCCGGAGGTCGTGCGGCCCACGCCCGCCGCCGCTTCCCCCGCGTCACCCACACCCTCGGCCGGTGCAGCGACGCAGGCCGCGCCCGTGGTCCACCCACGTTCGGCACCGGCACCGGCACCGGCTCCAGCACCGGCTTCGGCACCGGCCCAGCAGCGGATCGTGGTCCCCGCCCCACCGGCGTCCGCCACCGCCTCCCCGCCGACCGCTGCCGCAGCGCCCCGACGCCGGCCGCCGACCACCCGGCCCCCCACCACGCCGCCGGGGACGGAGACGCCGGATGGGTGGCGGCGCTTCCTGCCGTCGCGTCGGGTCGTGCTCGGCGTGCTCCTGGCGCTGCTCCTGGTGGTCGTGGGCACCGGACTCTGGGGCTATGCCAAGTTCAACAGCATCGAGACCGTCGACCTGTCCGCGGTGCTGGCCAGCGGCGACGGCACGAACTACCTGATCGTCGGGTCGGACACCCGCGACGGCATCGACGCCGACGACCCCAACGCCGGCGCCATCATCGGCGACGGCACGGTCGGCGGCCCCGAACGATCGGACACGGTCCTGATCCTGCGCGTCGACGGTGAGGGCGCGCGGATGCTGTCGGTGCCCCGTGACCTGTACGTCACGATCAGCGAGACCGGGCAACGCTCCCGCATCAACGCCGCGTTCAACGGTGGGCCGAGCCGGCTGATCGCGACGCTGCGCGACCAACTCGACCTGCCCATCCACCACTACCTCGAGGTCGACTTCGTCAGCTTCAGCGGCATGGTCGACGCGCTCGGCGGGATCACCATCGACTTCCCCCATCCGGCGTTCGACACCCACTCCGGGCTGAACGTGCCCGAGGCCGGGATGCAGACCCTCGACGGGAGCCAGGCGCTCGCCTACGTGCGCTCACGCTTCTACACCGAGGTCATCGACGGCCGGAACGTGGCCGAGGGCACCGGCGACATCGGACGCGTGGTGCGCCAGCAGCAGTTCCTCTCCGCCGTGATGGCGGCCATCGGCGAGGAGCGGAACCCGATCGCCCTGGCCCGCATCGCCGACGAACTCGCCGCAGGCATGCGCATCGACTCCGATCTGGGCTTCCTCGACGCCGTGCGCCTGCTCCGCCGCATGCGCGGGCTCGATCCCGCGCCGAACTCGATGCCCACGTCCAACTTCACGACGAGCGCAGGCGCCGCCGTCCTCCGTCTCGAACAACCCGGTGCCGACGAGGTCCTCACGCAGTTCGGGTCCTCGGGATCGAAGATCGAGTAGCGGTCAGCGAACGACGGACAGCTCGACGTGACGGCGGACGGGGTCGGCCGCGTCGACGCGCACCGACACCACCTCGCCCAGCGGGAGGTCGTCGTCCACCGTGGCGACGACGGCCGGCGCATGCAGCTG
>JBFIHN010000497.1:0-2511 GCA_041601775.1 Acidimicrobiales bacterium | reverse complement strand
GGGGCGATCAGGTCCGCCGCCGCATCCACCTGGCCCTGCAGGATGCGGAGATCGGCCAGGCGTGCCACGGCATCGACCCGGTGCGACGCTCGACCGGGTCCACCGCCGGCCAGTGACGTGGTCAGCAGTTCCTCCGCCTCCGCCCATCGCCCGGCATGGACCAGCACGCCGCCGAGCGCGATCGAGCAATGACTCCGCAACACCACCGGACGCCCCCCGGACGGCTCGAGCATCAGCGCGCGGACGGCGTCGGTCCACTCGCTGACCCGGTCGACATCGCCCACGCGCTCGGCGGCAGTCAACAGGGCACAGAACGCCGTGCCGAGCACGAACGGGTCGTGGACGTCGCCCGCCGCGATGCAGGCGAGCGCCTCGTCCAACCGTGCCAGCCCGCGTGCCACGGCGCCGCTGCTCACCAGGGCGACGCCGCCGTCGGCCAACGCCCGGACGTGCAACGCCGGATCGTCGAAGGTCGCGGCGATCGCCGAGGCCCGGTCGGCGCTGGCGGCCAGGGCCGCGACGTCGGTCTCCTCACACGCCAACCGCGCCAGCTCCCAGTACCCCCACTCGACGCAGGGGCCGACGGCATCCAACAACCGGCGAGCCCGCTCGAGCCAACCCCTCCCGGTCGCTTCCTTGCCCAGGCCGTCCCAACACAGTTCGGCGAGCATCGTCGCCACGCGGGCTGCCCGGGTGTGCACGCCGTCGCGTACGAGGCACCGGAACCCGGCCTCCCAGGCGTCGCGGGCGTCGTGGTACCGGTCCTCGGCGTAGGCGGCCATGCCCGCCTCGACATGGATCTCGCCGTCGTCGCGTTCCGACCGACTCACCAGGGTCGATTGTGCCACCGGCGCCGCCGGCGAGGGACAGAAAAGGGGGGACCTCCCGATGCGCACGATCGCCGTGCCGGGGAGTCTTGAGGTCCACGTCACCACACGAGGAGGCCCATCCCATGGAGACCCGCATCGACGAGATCGCCCCGGACATCTTCCGGTTGTCGACGTTCATCGCGGACATGCCGCCCGCCGGCTTCACGTTCAACCAGTTCCTCGTCCGAGGCGACGAACCGTTCCTGTTCCACACCGGCCAGAAACAGCTGTTCCCGAACGTGTCCGACGCCGTTCGACGCCTCATCGACATCGACCGCCTGCGCTGGATCTCCTTCGCACACCTCGAGGCGGACGAGATGGGGGCCATGAACCTGTTCCTCGGGGCCGCCCCGCACGCCACGGTCGCGCACAGCCCCCTGGCCTGTGACCTGTCGGTCGACGACCTCGCCGACCGCCCACCGGTGGCCGTCACCGACGTCCTCGACATCGGTGGTCATCGGCTGCGACAGGTGCCGACGCCGCACGTCCCCCACAACTGGGAGAGCGCCCTGTGGTTCGACGAGACCACCTACACACTGCTCGCCGGCGACCTCTTCACCGCCGTCGGCGACGGCCCGGCGCTCACCAGCGACGACCTCGTCGACGCGGCCATGACCGGCGAAGGCACCTTCCACTACACGTCGCTGGGCCCGGCCACCGCTCCCACCATCCGCGGTCTCGCCGACCTGGAGCCGGCCGTGCTCGCCTGCATGCACGGATCCTCGTTCCAGGGCGACGGCGGCCGACAGCTCCGCGACCTCGCCACCGCCTACGACGACCTCGTCGAGCGCGTTCGCCGATCGACGGGCGGTCCTCAGGACGCCGTCACCGTGCCCGCCACGGTGCCGGGGGTGTAGGTCCCATAGAGCCCCGACGCCGCCTGGTCGCCGCCCGTTCCGTCGAGGTAGACGTCGTAGGTCGCACCGGCGACCAGGTCGGGCGAGGTGAACACGACGACGTCGAAGTCGTTCGCCGGTTCGAAGGTCACGAGCTCGTCGCCATCGGTCGACTGGACGTGGACCAAGGTGCCGGCGTCGATGACCGTGTCGAACGTCAGGTAGAGCGACGCCTGGCTCGATCCGGTGCCGACGCCCTCGGAGTTCCGTCCGTCGATGTTGGTTCCGACGAGCGTTCCGCCGGTGACCTCGAACGACCCTCCGCTGTAGTCGATGGCGCTGTTGCGGGTGTCGGTGGGGCCGCTCACGACCACGACACCGCCGGTCATCTCGACATGACCGTTGGCATCGATGCCGTCGCCCTGCTCGGCGAGGTCGTCGGTGACGGTGATCGTCGTCGTTCCGCCGTTGATGTAGATGTAGTAGTCGCCGACGCCAGCGTCCCCGCCGCCGGGTCCACCGGCGCCCGGTACGGGGGCCACGTCGGTGGTCGTCGCCTCCGAGCTGGCCACGTTGAGGCCGTCGTCGTTCGAGGTGATGTCGATGGAGCCGCCGTCGATCGTGATGACCTCGGACTCGATTCCCTCGTACGACTCGGTGATCACGATCGAGCCGTCGTTCACCCCCACGAAGAGGTCGCCGTGGATCCCGTCGTCACCGGACGCGAGCGTCAGTTCGCCACCGTCGACGAGGGCGTCGGTCACGGCCTGGATGCCATCGTCGCCGGCCGTCACCCCGACCGTCCC
>JBFIHN010000496.1:0-2511 GCA_041601775.1 Acidimicrobiales bacterium | reverse complement strand
GCGTTCGGCATCTACGAGGAGGAGGACCGACGGTCGCGTCTGCCGGCGGTGATCGTCGGCCTGCTCGTCGTGGCGACGGTCGCCGTCGGTGTGTTGGTGTGGCGGGCGGTCAACACCGACGCCGCCCTCGGCAGCGGCGCCTCGACCGTGTCGACCTCGTCGACTGCGGTGCCGGATGCGCCGTTCGTGCCGAGCGTCGCCGCGCTGCGGGCGTTGGTGCCAGCCGGCATCGACACCTGCATCGAACCCGAGGGTGACGACGCCGACGTCGTGCCGATCGTGTTCCTGTGCCCCCGCGACGAGGTCCCCGAGTCGGTGGCGCTCGAACTGCACGCGTCGGACGCCGACCGCGACCAACGGTTCGAGCAGTTCCTCGACGAGTTCCGTGTCTCGGATCGCGACGACGCCGAGTGTGCGCTCGGTCGGATGGGACGACACGGATACGAGGCCGCCGACCACGGGGGCGAGGTCGCCTGCGTCGAGGCGGGGGGCCTGGTCGAGTTCGTCTGGACCCGTGACGACGCCCCCGTGATCCTGCGGGCGAGCGGCGGCGGACGCTTCGCCGACTACGAAGCCGCCTGGGAGGGCTGGTCCGAGCGCACCGACGGTGCGTTCCCACTCCCCGAGGAGCAGGAGCTGCTCGACGCCCTCCCGCAGGAGTATCTCGTCGACTGCACCCGAGACCTGACGTTGGCCCTCGAGGCCGGCGGCGAGGTCGCGGTGGCCTGCCAGCCCCCGGACGCCGCCCCGACCGTCATCTCCTGGGTGTTGTTCGGTCGTGCCGACCCGATGGACGACTGGCTCGAGTCGCGCCGGGCGGCGCTCGACGAGAACAACTTCGACACCACCGACGACGGGTGCTCCCCGCAGGGGTTCGGCCAGGTCTCGTCGATCGAGGAGACGACCGAGGTCCCCGACGACGACGCGCCGGCCGACGAGGGCGAAGCCGCACCGGTCGCCGGGCCGCCGCCCGACGCCGCATACCTCGACTACGACCTCGACGGATCGAACGGCACGGTGCTGTGCTTCCTCAACTCCAGCGGCCTGAACGCCGTCTTCTGGACCCGCGACGGCTCACGCATCGGCTCGATCGCCGTCTCGGATCGTGGAGCGGGCGACTCGATGATCAGCCTGTTGAGTTGGTGGCGCGACGGGGGCCACCGCCCCTGAGCCGACGCAGTCCCGGGACCGGGTCGACATGGTGCGCACCGTGTCGACGGTTGCTGTCAGCAGCGAGCGCCGTCGTCGGGTGCGTCGAGGTCGACGAGATAGTCGACCGCGATGGCGTCGACGCACGAACTCCCCTGGAAGGTGATGGTGTGTCCCTCGCCCTCGTAGGTCAACAGCACGCCTGACGCCAGCCGCTCGGCGACGGTCACACCGTTCTCGTAGGGCGTCGCGGGATCGCCGGTCGTCGAGACCACGAGGATCGGTGGGGCGCCCTCGGCCGACACCCCGCCGATCGGGTCGGGTTCGACCGGCCACACCGCACAACGGATGTAGTCGTTGACGATCGCCTCGCCGAAGCGCGGCGCATCGGCGGCAGCGGCTGCGGCACGCGCCAGGAAGTCGTCGGTGGAGCGGGGCCACGACGAGTCGAGACACGACACCGCGAAGTAGATGGAGAAGTCGGCCAGGCCGGCGTAGGCGTCGGCGAGGGCGACCATGCCGGACCCGTCTCCGGCGATCGCCTCGGCGAGCGCCGCGTCGAGCGAGGGCCACAGTGTCTGGTTGTAGAGCGGGTAGGCCAGCGCGATCGCCGCCTCGCCCGGACCGAGCACGCGTTCGCCGTTCGCGGACTCGACGCCGTCCTCGGCGAGCGCGAGCACGTCGTCGACCGCGCCGATCGGGTCCTCGAACCGGCAGCCGGACCGGTCGTCGCAAGCAGCGGCCCAGTTCGCCAGCGCGGTCTCGAATCCCTCGGCCTGGTCGATGGCGCTCTCGATGCCCGATGGTTCGGGGTCGACGAGGCCGTCGATGATCATGGCCCGGACGCGACCGGGGAACAGCTCCGCGTAGGCCTGGCCGATCGAGGTTCCGTAGCTGTAGCCGACATAGGAGAGCGTCTCGTCGCCCATGCCGGCGCGGATCAGGTCCATGTCCCGAGCGACGTTGTTGGTCCCCAGATGGGGGAGCAGGGGTCCCCGAGCGGCTTCGCAGTCGTTGGCGTAGCGGAGCGAGATGTCGATCAGCGCGGCTGCATCGGTCTCGTCTTCGATCGTGGGATCAGCCGAGTAGAGCGTCGCAGGGTCGAGCCCGCAGTCGAGCGGGGTCGACTGCCCGACCCCCCGTGGATCCATGCCGACGATGTCGAAACGCTCGCGGATCGAGTCGGGGATCGCGAACTGGGTGATGAGGTCGGCGGCGCCGGCACCGGGTCCCCCGAAGTTGAAGAAGAGCCCGCCGATGCGGTCACCGGTGGCGGGAAGGCGCTTGACGAACACGGTGATGGTCTCGCCGTCGGGTTCGGCATGGTCGAGCGGGACCGCGACCGAGGCGCACTCGGCCGCG
>JBFIHN010000495.1:0-2531 GCA_041601775.1 Acidimicrobiales bacterium | reverse complement strand
GACCGGGGAGTGCGCCAGCGCGTCGAGCATGTAGCCCCAACGGTCCGGGGACACCTCGTTGGTCATCGCGGCGTTCGAGGCCTCGACCAGACGCATGGCGACGGGTGCCGGGAGGGGAGCGCCGGCCTTGGGCGGACGGGAGGAGAGGTGGAGGGCGCGGACGACACGGTCGTCGTCGAGGAGCTCGATGATCTCGTCGATCCAACCCTGGTGATCGGCGTCGAGGCGGGCGGCGAGCGCCTCGCGGAGCCGTGCGGCGAGCGCGCGGGTCTCCTCGTCCTTCGCGGCGCCGTCGGCTGCGGTGACGACCGACCGGAGATCGCGCACGTCGACCGTGGCTGCCTGCTCGAGCGCGGCCTCGGCCCGGTCACGCCACTCGGCGGCGCGGACCTTGACCAGCAGCTCCTCGGCGAGGGCGAGCATCCGCGTCTCGTCGATCTGAGGCTTCCCCTCGGTCTCGAGCTGCGCGTTCTGTGCCGCGATCGCCTGGCGGACGGCCTGCAGACCGCCCTTGATGACCTCCTGGGCCACGGGCTTCTGCTCTTCCGGCAGACCCCCGACGACCTCGTCGCGGTGTGCCCGCCCGGCCTTGAGGCGCGGGGGCTTGGGCTTCGGCGGCAGCTTGGGCTTGGCCGGCGTCCGTGGACGGTCGCCACCACGACTGGAGCCGTCACCACGACCGCCGCCGTCGCCACGACCCTTGCCACCACCGGGCTTGCGGTCACGCGAGCCCCGGCCCTTGCGGTCGCCGTCACGACGACTCTTGGGCGCGAGCTGCTGCGTCACGAGCGGTTCGTCGTCCCGCGCCAGCAGCTGCAGGGTCTCGACCGGCTTCTTCTTCGGCTCCTTGGGCGGGAGGACGCTGAGGATGGTGATGCCGTCGAGTTCGACCTCGGCATCGACCCGGAACAGCGCCCCGACCGCAGAATCGGCCGGGAAGAGCGCGGCATCGGCCACGCCCTTGGGCTGACGCGCTCCTGCGGCCCTCCAGGTGAAGGTCGCATCATCGCGGCGACTGGTGAGCTCGATCTCGATGCGGGTGGCCATAGCGGCCCGCCAATGTACCGGACCGCCCCGGACCCCGACGATTGATGCGCCGGTCCCGCCCCGATACGGATCTGACGGTGTGTCAGAATCGGGTCCATGGCACGAGGTGCGGGCGTGGTCCAACTGGTTCCGGAGCGTGACGATCCCGCCGCGGTGCCCGGTCCGCCGATTCCCCTGGGCGACCGGATCCTGCTGGAGGGGCGAGGCACCACCTTCGCCCGCACCATCCCCGGACCGGCCGATGCGCCGACCGTGCTGCTCATCCACGGTTGGTTGGCGAGCGGGGGCCTGAACTGGTTCCAGACGTTCGACGACCTGCGCGGCGCCTACGGCGTCGTCGCCCCCGATCTGCGGGGACACGGGCGGGGCATCCGTTCGCGTCGCCGGTTCCGGCTGGCGGACTGTGCCGACGACCTCGCAGCGCTGATCGACCATCTCGGCTGCGGACCGGTCGTGGCCGTCGGCTACTCCATGGGCGGACCGGTGGCCCAGCTGCTGTGGCAGCGGCATCCCGACACGGTCGCCGGATTGGTCTTCGCGGCCACGTCGTCGAGCTTCGTCGCCGGCACCCGGGAGCGCTTCATCTTCACCTCGGCCATGGCCGCTGCCGCCGGCGGCACCCGTGCCGGTCAGCAGGTGACGCGACTCCCGATCCGGGCGATCCGCGAGCGTATCCCGACCGACGCACCCGGTCGCCCTGCATCGATGGGCCGATGGGCTGCCGCAGAGATGCGCCGACACAATCCGCGGACGATCCTCGAAGCGGGCCAGGCGGTGGGGAACTACAACGCCCGTCGGTGGGTCGGTGGGATCGATGTCCCCACCAGCTGCCTCATCACGACGCGCGACCTCGCCATCCGCCCGGCGGAACAGGGTCGGTTGGCCTTCGCCATCCCCGGTGCATCGGTCCACCGCATCGAGGACGGCCACACCGCGTGTGCCCGGCCGGGCTTCGGCGCGGCCGTGCGGACGGCCGTCGACGACGTCGTCGACCGTCTCTGATCCGGTGGCGACCGCTGGCCCGCTCGCCGGGATCCGGATCGTCGAGCTGAACGGGCTCGGCCCGGCGCCGTTCGCGGCGATGGCGCTCGCCGATCTCGGCGCCGACGTGGTCCGCGTCACGCGGCCCGGCGATGGAGGTGACGGAGTCATGGGTCGTTTCGACGTGCTCAGCCGCAACCGCGACTGCGTCGAGGTCGACCTGAAGGATCCTGCAGGCGTCGCGTCGGTGCTCGCGCTGGTCGACGCGGCCGACGGCTTCATCGAGGGGTTCCGCCCCGGCGTCTGCGAGCGTCTGGGCCTCGGCCCCGACGTCCTCCTCGAACGCAATCCCCGTCTCGTCTACGGGCGGATGACCGGGTGGGGACAGGACGGTCCGCTCGCTGCCAGTGCGGGACACGACATCACCTATGCCGCCACCGCTGGTGCGTTGGCCCACATCGGGCGCCGTGACCAGCCGCCGACGCCGCCCCTGAACCTGGTGG
>JBFIHN010000494.1:0-2534 GCA_041601775.1 Acidimicrobiales bacterium | reverse complement strand
GCACGCCGTCGACGTCGGAGGCGGTGAACGCCGGGCCGAGGCGACGGCCGATCTCGCCGACCACCGAGAAGTCGGCGGTGTTCGCCCAGTTCTGCACGAAGCGGTCCGGGCTCGATGCCGGGAGTGGGGGAGGGAGCTCGGCGTCGTCGATGGTCAGGCCCGCGTCCTCGATCTGGCGGTTGAGGCCGGAGATCGACCCGAGGGACGTGAAGTCGAGGTCGCCGTCGTCGGCCGTCAACACCCCGACCGAGCCGACGAAGCCTCCCAACTCGCGCGCCTCGGCGGGATTGCCGACCAGCGTCACGTAGGTCTGGGCCTCGTCGGCGCCCAGCAGCGCCGGTGCGACGGTGAGCGCGTCGGCGGCCAGGCGCGCGGTGGGGGCGACATCGGCGATCTCGGTGGCGAACGACGTGATGCGGTCCGTGACCGGCGTGACCAGCCACGGCGAGTCGGTGTCGGCGAGGACCAGCGCGGCCTCGTCGAGCGCGTCCGCCACGGCGAGGGCTCGTGGGCCGAGGGCGGTGATCGAGTCGAGGTCGAGGCCGCCGTCGGCGCGCGAGAGGCCACGGATGTCGAGCACCGCGGCCTGGTCGGCTCCGAGGCCGGCCAACGCCTGCCCCTGCGCGGCGACGTCGCGGATGGCGTCGATGTGGGGCGCCAGGACCGGCAGCGCCCGCGCCGGTGCCATCCACCAGTTGTCGGTCGTGCGGGTCGCCGCGTCGAACGCCCGGTCGGCCACGGTGAACGCCGCGATGCTCGCGGCGTCCTCGCCCCGGCGGGCGGCATCGAGGCCGTCCCGGGAGGCGGCCACGCCGTCCTGCGCGTGCGACTCGATGGCCAGCATCCCGACCACGAAGCCGGCGCCGGCGACCCCGACGACGAGGGCCACGGCGAACGCCACCCACAGGTAGCGCGACGGACGGCGCACGTTGCCGAGCGCGGACGACAGCAGGGGCACCAGGGCCACGATCGTGGCGATGGTCGGGGTGGCGAAGGGCAGGTCGGTCGGCAGCCGCAGTAGGGCCTGGGCGACCAGGGCGCCAACGATCGCCCCGTACTCCCGTTGACGGCGTCCGACGCGGAGCGACCCGAAGGCCGCCCCGAGCCCGAGCGCGGACAGCCCCAACGCCACCGGGCTGTCGCTCCCGACGGTTCCCGCGATGCCGGCGAGCACGAACCACGTCCAGCGTTTCGCCCGGGCCGCGGCAAGCGGGATCAGCGCAGCGAGCAGCGAGCGGTAGCCGACGTCGAGCGCGGTGAGTCCCGTCGGTGCTCCCGCGGCGAACGCCCCTGCGACCGCGGACGCGAGCGCGATGCCGTACACGATGCGCTGCGATCGGCGCCGACGGGCCCGGTGCGCGTGTCGTCGCACCCGGCGCTGTGAGCGATCGAGGTGGTCCCGGTGGAGTGGGTCGTCGCTGGCGAGAGTTGTTTCGGACACGGGCGAAGGAATCTAGGAGGTCGATTCGGTCCCCATCGGCAATCGACGTTCTGGGTATGGTCTGGGCGATTCGCGGCATCTGGCCTCGGGGGAGGATGACGCACCAGCTCATGACACAGTCCGTGGCGGAAGATCAGGGTGGTTCTCGGCGTGCACGCCTGAGCGATTGGGCGATACCCCGGCGGTTCTTCCTGTCGGCCATCGCCGACGCGGCGTTGGTCTCGATCTCCGTGGTCGTCGCGGCGACGATGCGTTTCGAGTTCGACCTCTCGGGACCGGACTGGCGCTCGACCACCGCGTTCATCGCGATGGCCGTCGGCCTGCAGTTGGCGCTGGGGATGCTCGAAGGGCTGTACATGGGCGCCGCCCGCTTCGGCAGCTTCGACGAGCTCGCCGGTCTCGCCCGCTCCGTGGGGCTCGGCACCGTGGCCGCCGCCATGCTCAACCGCTACGCGCTCGACCGGCTGGTGCCGGTGAGCGTGAGCATCGCCTACGGCGTGGGGGCGCTGGTCCTGATGAGCGCGCTCCGCTACGCGTGGCGCCTCGAGCTCGAACGACGGCGACGGCCCAACGCCGAGAAGTCGCAGAAGGTCGTCGTCTTCGGCGCCGGCGAGGGCGGCACCCAGATCATCACCGCCATGCTGCGCAACCCGGACAGCCGCTACTACCCGGCGGCGCTCGTCGACGACAATCCGGCGAAGGCCCAGCTGCGGATCTCGTCGGCCCGGGTCGAGGGGCCCCTGTCTGCGCTGTGTGGCGTCGCCGAACGGCATGGCGCCCAGGCATTGGTGGTGGCCGTGCCCAGCGCCGGGCCCGAGCTGCTCCGTCGGGCGGCCGCCGCGGCGCGGGAGTGCGGCCTGACGGTGCTGGTCCTGCCGGCCGTCGACAACCTGCTGGGCGACACGATCGGCATCAAGGACCTGCGCCCGGTCACCGAGGAGGATCTGCTCGGTCGCGGCAGCATCGACACCGACATCGACTCGATCGCCAGCTACCTGGCGGGGAGACGGGTCCTGGTCACCGGGGCCGGTGGGTCGATCGGCAGCGAACTCTGCCGCCAGATCACGCGGTTCAGCCCCGCCGACCTGGTCAT
>JBFIHN010000493.1:0-2540 GCA_041601775.1 Acidimicrobiales bacterium | reverse complement strand
TGCGGCACCGCCCTCACCGACGAGCACGTGCAGATGCTGCGCAAGTTCGCCCGCCGCATCGTGCTGGCGTTCGACGCCGACACCGCCGGACAGGCCGCCGCCGACCGCTTCTACCAGTGGGAAGCCCGTTTCGACCTCGACGTCGTGGTCGCGGCGCTGCCCCAGGGAGTCGATCCCGGCGACATGGCTGGCGACGACCCCGACGGTCTGGTGCAGGCCGTCGCCGACGCGAGGCCCTTCCTCGAGTTCCGACTCAACCGGATCCTCGACGCCGCCGACCTGTCCACCGCCGAGCATCGGGCCCGTGCCGCCGAGGACGCGCTGTCGGTGATCGTCGAGCACCCCAACGACCTGGTGCGCGACCAGTACCTGATGCAGGTGGCCGACCGCTGCCGTGTCGACGTCGGCCGACTCCGTGACCGGCTCCGGTCGGGCAAGGTCACGCGCCGCGCCCCGGCGGAGGAGCCCCGTCGCAAGACCCGGAACGACGACGACGGCGACCCCGGCCCCCGCGAGCCGGGCCGGAGCGACGACGAGCCCGGGGACGATCCACGTCGCCCGGCCCCGTCCGCGGGCCGCAACGGCACGGCCGGGTCACCGGCGCTCGAGGTGCTCCGCCTCGCCGTGAACCGACCGGAGGCCGTGATCGACTGGCTCGACGAGGTGCTCTTCGACGAGCCGCTCCACCTCGACGCCTACCGGATGCTGGTCGAGTCGGCCACCATCCACGAGGCCATCGACTCGTCGGCCCCCGACGTCGCCGCCCTGCTGTCGAAGCTCGCGGTCGAGGAACCCGTCGACGACGCGCTCGATCCGGTGATGCTGCTCATCCGGTCGGTGGGCCTCAAGCACCTCTCCGTCGAGCGATCCCGCGCCGAGCCCGACCTCGAGGTGCTGACGACGTTGGCCCGTCTGGTCGACCAGGTCGCGGGTGGGAAGGACGGCCGGGATGGCGCCGCTCGGGAATTGCTAACCTTCGTGTCCCAACAGGGGGACCTATGACCCAACTCGCCGAGGACACGGGGGTGCCGACGGAGCTGATCGAACAGCTCGTCGAAGAAGCGCGCCACTACGGCTCGATCCACCTCGACGTGGCCATGATGAAGCTCCGGGTCGAGCTGACGGCCGACGTCCTCAGCGCCCTCAAGGCCGCGTGCGACCGAGCCGGTGTCGTGCTCGACGAAGGCATCGAGGACGGCGCTCCGCCGGATGAGGAACTCACCCCGGCCGACGAGGTCGCCCGGGCCCGGAAGCGCCGCGCCGCGGCCCGAACGCTGAAGACGGTGAAGACCGGTGCCGGTGGCAGCAGCGACTCGGTCCGCATGTACCTGCGAGAGATCGGCCGGGTGCCGCTGCTCACCGGCGCCGAGGAGGTCTCGATCGCCAAGCGCATCGAGAAGGGCGAGATGGCCAAGGAACGCCTGGCCGATCTCGCGGCCGGCGACGAGCTCGACACGCTCCCGTTCGAAGAGCGCCGCAAGATGCAGCGGTGGGTGCGCGACGGCGACCTGGCCACCAGCGAGCTGATCCAGGCCAACCTCCGCCTCGTCGTGTCCATCGCCAAGCGCTACGTCGGGCGGGGCATGCAGCTGCTCGACCTCATCCAGGAGGGCAACCTCGGGCTGATGCGGGCGGTGCAGAAGTTCGACTACACCAAGGGCTTCAAGTTCTCGACCTACGCCACCTGGTGGATCCGCCAAGCCATCACCCGGGCGATCGCCGACCAGGCCAGGACCATCCGTATCCCGGTGCACATGGTCGAGTCGATCAACAAGGTCCATCGCATCCAACGCACGATGTTGATGGAGCTCGAGCGGGAGCCGACCGTCGAAGAACTGGCCGAGCGGGCCGACCTCACCGTCGAACGGGTACGCGAGATCCAGCAGATCTCCATGGACCCGCTGTCGCTCGACTCGCCGGTGGGGGAGGAGGACGACTCCAACCTCGCCGACTTCATCAAGGACACCAACGTCGACATGCCCGCCGACGCCGCGGCCCGCATGCTCCTCAACCAGGCGGTGCTCGAGGCACTCGACGAACTCAACGACCGTGAACGCGAGGTGATGCGGCTGCGCTTCGGCCTCGTCGACGGTCAGGCCCGCACCCTCGAACAGGTGGGGCAGGCGTTCGGTGTCACCCGCGAGCGGATCCGCCAGATCGAATCGAAGACCCTGGCCAAGCTCCGCCACCCCCACCGATCGCAGAAGCTGCGCGACTACCTCGACGGCTGATCCTGCCGACCCCGACTCCGTCGGTGCCGGCAGCGCGTGCGGTTGCTCCCCGGCTCCTGCGTCGCCGGGTCGACAACCTCGACGGCTGATCCTGCCGACCCCGACTCCGTCGGTGCCGTTCGGGCAACCCGGTTCGGGGGCACCCCTGAGTGGTTGCTATCGTCGGCGATTCCTTCCGGGGTAGCTCAGTTGGCAGAGCAACTGACTGTTAATCAGTGGGTCGTCGGTTCGAGCCCGACCCCCGGAGCCACAACACGCAGCAGAGCCGGTCCGTGGGGCCGGCTCTTCCGCGCCGGGACGCCGATGGCA
>JBFIHN010000492.1:0-2557 GCA_041601775.1 Acidimicrobiales bacterium | reverse complement strand
CGAAGTCGTGCGGGTTCTGGACCACGGGCGTCGCCATGGTCGAGTCGACCACGGTGAAGGGGCCGGCGATGGCGCCGATGGCCTCGAGGTCGACGATCGACATCATCGGGTTGGCCGGTGTCTCGACCCACACCAACTGCGTGGGCTTCTGCGCGACGGCGGCGACGACGGCATCGGCGTCGAAGGCGTCCACGAAGTCGACCTCGATCCCGAAGCGTGGGCACAGCCGGGACAGGAGCTGGGTCGTCACCGAGAACATCGACGCCTGGGCGACGATCCGATCGCCGCTCGAGCACATGCCGAGGATCACGGATGCGGCGGCGCCCATGCCCGAGCCGAACGCGATGCCGGCCTCGGCCCCTTCGAGCTCGGCGACCGCGTCGGCGAAGGCCTGCGCGGTCGGCGTGCCGTTCCGGGCGTAGAACTCGGTCGACAACGGCGTCGAGGCCATGGCGGCACTGGCGTCGAGGTCGCGCAGTTCGTAGACGGAGGACGGCCAGATGGGCGTGGCGATCGAGCCGTGGTTGGCACGCCGTCCCGCCCGGATCGCCCGGGACTCGGCCCGGAGCTCGGAATCGTCAGTCATTGCTCTCCTTCGACTGCACGGACGCGTGCGGGTCCTCGAGGAAGGGCGCCAACATCGCGCCGACCGCCTCGTTCTCGATCAGGAACGCGTCGTGGCCGTGTGGACTGTCGAGTTCTCGGTACTGCGCGGCGACGCCCACCGCGGCGGCACGCTCGGCGATCTGTCGACTCTGGAACGCGGGATAGAGGATGTCGCTCGACACGCCGATGGCCAGCAACGGCGACTGGAGACGGGACAGGGCCGCGTCGAGTCCGCCGCGGTTGCGGCCGACGTCGTGCAGGTCCATGGCCTTGGTCAACACCAGGTAGCTGTTGGCGTCGAAGCGCCGGACGAGCTTGTCGCCGTGGTACTCGAGATACCGCTCGACCTGGAACCGTTGCCACAGCTGGAACCCGTCGAGCGACTCGACCAGCTCGCGACCGAACCGATCGGTGAAGACGCTGTCGCTGCGGAAGGTGATCTGGCTCACCATGCGAGCCACCGACAGACCCTCGTGGGGTCCGTCGCCCGGCGCGGCGTCGTAGTAGTCGCCGTCGCGCCACTTCGGGTCCATACGGATGACCCGCCGGCCGACCGACCACCAGCCGATCTGTTGGGCCGACGCCGCCTCGCAACTGGCGATGACGACGACCGAACCGACCCGCTCGGGGTACATGACGCCCCACTCGAGGGCTTGCATGCCGCCCATCGAGCCGCCGATCACGCTGTGCCACCGCGTGATGCCGAGGGTGTCGGCGACCGAGGCCTGACTGCGGACCATGTCGCGGATCGAGACGACCGGGAACCGGGCGCCGTAGGGCCGACCGTCGTCGGGGTGGGCCGACGCCGGCCCCGTCGATCCCTGGCAGCCGCCGATCACGTTGACGCAGACGACGAAGTACCGATCGGTGTCGATGGCCTTCCCGGAGCCGATGGCGCCGTTCCACCATCCGGGTGAGAGGTGCGCGTCGGTCGGCGTACCGAAGGCGTGGCTGTCGCCGGTGAGGGCATGACACACGAGGATCGCGTTCGAGGCGTCGTCGTTCAGGGTCCCGTACGTCTCGTACGCCACCACCACGTCGGCGAGCACCGCGCCGCCTTCGAGGGCGAAGGGCCGTCCCCCGGCGACGGCGACGAACTGTCGGCTCCCGGGGTCGTCGCCGACGCGCCAGGCACCCGACGCGGGGAGCGCGCTGGGGTGGGCACGGCGACCCAGTTCGGCGAGGGGGCGACCGTTGTCGGGTGTCCCGGAGGTCGGTCCTCCACGCGCGCCCGAGCGCAGCTCGTGTTCCTCACCCGTCGTCATGTGTCCCACCTCCTCCGGAGGGGCGGACACCCGGATGCGGCGGGGAGACCCCGGACGCTTGGTTGCCCCGGAGGGCCACATCCCCATCCCGGAGGAGGGAGGCACCTTGGGTGTCCGATCCCAGGTTGCCGGACCCGGTCGCCCGGGCCGCTCTTGATGCTGTTTCGTACTCGGCCGTGCATCCTACGCGACCGTCACGGCGGCCACGCAGTCCTTCCCCGGCCGCCGCTCGTGGCGGGCTCCCCGCGCGTTGTGAGGGAACTCCCAGGTCGACCGGGTTGACTGACGCCATGGGTGACACACGCGTCCTGGTGGTCGACGACGAGGTCTACATCCGCGACCTGGTGTCGAGCGCGCTGCGCATCGCCGGTCTCGAGCCGCTGACCGCCGCCGACGGGGCCGACGCGCTCCGGATGGCCGTCCAGGAGCAACCGGATCTGCTGGTGCTCGACGTCGGGCTGCCCGGCATGGACGGCTTCGAGGTGTGTCGGAACCTGCGGGATGCGGGGAGCCAGGTACCGGTCGTGTTCCTCACCGCCCGAGACGCCAAGGAGGACATGCTCCAGGGGTTCACCAAGGGCGGCGACGACTACATCACCAAGCCCTTCAGCATCGACGAGCTGGTGGCCCGGGTGCGTGCGGTCCTGCGACGGACGCAGAGCCAGACGCCGTCGACGTCGACGCTG
>JBFIHN010000491.1:0-2566 GCA_041601775.1 Acidimicrobiales bacterium | reverse complement strand
TTCTACGCCACCAACCTCGCCTGGTTCCTCCACAAGTGGATGGGCAAGAAGGTCTGCATCGTCGACCTCGACCTCCAGTTCGGCGAGGTCTCGACGGCGCTGCGGCTCCGTCCGAAGTACACGATCTTCGACGCCCTGCAGCGCGAGGACGCGGACGAGAGCGACCTCACGGCGCACATCGAGGAGTACACGGTCGTCCACGACACCGGCGTCCACGTCCTCGCAGCCCCGCGGGACCCGAGCGAGGCCGACCGCATCAGCCCGCCCGACGTCACCCGCATCCTCGAGGCGGTACGCAACCGGTTCGACTACGTGCTCGTGGACACACCCCCGGCCCTGGCCGAGACCGTGCTGGTCGCCTTCGACCTGTCCGACCTGTTGTACGTCATGGCGACGCTCGACCTCCCCAGCGTCCGGAACATGAGCGTGTTCCTCAGCACGCTCGACCGCCTGAAGATCGACACCAGCGACCTCCGCCTCATCCTCAACAAGGCCGAGGAGGACATCGGGATCGACATCGACCAGGTCACCAAGCTGTTCCCGCAGGGATTCGAGTCCGTCCTCCCCTACGCGAAGGAGGTCAGCCGCTCGATCAACCTCGGCATGCCGGTGATGGCCGCCTCGCCCGAGGCCGAGATCTCCCAGCTGATGGCCCAGGGCATGAAGCTCGTCCTCCCGGATGCGCTCCAGCTCCAACTCGACTCCGAGATCCAGCACAAGCGAGCCGGCATCCGTCGGTTCTTCCGCAAGTGATCCGACGAAGCCGGTGACCCAACCAGGGGGTTCACGACCGTGAAACTGTCCGAGAAGCTCGCAGCCCTCGAGGAAGAGGAGGGCAAGGAGGCCGCCGAGGCGGCACCCGAGGCCGCCGAGGAGACCGCGACCCGACGTCCGAGGCCGTCCCGGTCCCGAGACGGCGCCTCCCCGTGGGACGACACCAAGAAGCAGGTCCGTCGACTCGTCCTGGACGAGATCGCCGACAAGATCAAGGAGCTCGACGCGCAACAGCGCGAAGAGGAGCTCCGCACGGCACTCGACAAGATCCTCCAGCGCGAGGACATCCAGGTCACCCCGCTCGAACGGCGGCGGTTCGTCGCCGAGATGGTCGCCGACACGCTCGGCTACGGCCCCCTCGACCCGTTGCTCGGCGACGCTGCCGTCACCGAGGTGATGTGCAACGCCTACGACGACATCTGGGTGGAGAAGGACGGTCGACTCCAACGCACCGACACCAAGTTCATCGACGACGCCCAGTACCGCCAGGTGATCGAGAAGATCGTCAGCTCGGTCGGCCGCCGTGTCGACGAGGCCTCGCCCATGGTCGACGCCCGCCTGCCCGACGGATCCCGGGTCAACGCCATCATCCCGCCCCTGGCGATCAACGGGTCGGTGTTGACCATCCGGAAGTTCTCCCAGGACCCGTTCACCGCCAAGGACCTCATCAACTTCGGCACGTGGACCCTCGACCTGGTCACCGTGATGGAGGCGGCGGTCAAGGGCAAGCTCAACATCCTGGTGTCCGGCGGTACCGGCACCGGCAAGACGACGAACCTCAACGTGCTGTCCGGGTTCATCCCTGACGGCGAGCGCATCATCACCATCGAGGACTCGGCCGAGCTCCAGCTCCAGCAGCCGCACGTGATCACGTTGGAGACCCGCCCGGCCAGCGCCGAGGGCTCCGGTCAGGTCGCCATCCGCGACCTCGTGAAGAACAGCCTTCGTATGCGTCCCGACCGCATCATCGTCGGTGAGTGTCGTGCGGCCGAGGCCCTGGACATGTTGCAGGCCATGAACACCGGCCACGAAGGCTCGATGACCACCGTCCACGCCAACACGGCTCGCGACGCGATCAGCCGTCTCGAGACCATGGTGTTGATGGCGGGGTTCGACCTCCCGGTCCGAGCGATCCGCGAGCAGATCGCCTCGGCCCTCCACCTGATCCTCCAGGTGACCCGCCTTCCCGACGGCCGACGAGTGATCACCTCGCTCACCGAGGTACAGGGCATGGAAGGCGACGTGATCCTCCTGCAGGACATCTTCAGCTTCGAGAACACGCCAGGCGCCGACACGCCCAGCTCCGGAGAACTCGCAGCCACCGGCCTACGACCTCGGTTCATCGACAAGATCGCCCAACACGGCATCGAGGTGCCGGCGGCGGCGTTCAAGTCGTCGAAGCGAAGCACCGGGTCGAAGACCCCGGTGCGTCGTCGCTCGACGAAGGTCCCGACCGCGGGCGAGATCGCCGACAAGGAGCGCCTCCGGTGACCGGCGTCGCGTGGCTTGCCGTGTTCATGGTCGGTGGAGGCTTCGCCCTCCTCTCCGTCGGCGTGCTCTCCCGTGCCTACGAGCGCGAGGAAGAGCTGGCCAAGATCCTCGACCTCCCGTGGGGCGAACAGGACGTCGACATCGCAGACGTCGCTGAGCGCCACAGCCAGCTGGTCGAGAACACCATCGGTGTGGCCGGCAAGGTGATCGACTCGATCGACGCCAAGGGGTCGTTGCTCAACAAGCTGGAGAAGGCACGGGTGCCGGTCCGGCCGGGCGAGTTCGTCGTGCTCGTCGGCGC
>JBFIHN010000490.1:0-2567 GCA_041601775.1 Acidimicrobiales bacterium | reverse complement strand
GTCGACCTCGAGCGGGTGTCGATCGTCCCGCTGTCGCTCTACTTCAAGGACGGCCGGGTGAAGGTCGAACTCGGCGTCGGCAAGGGTCGCAAGCTCCACGACAAGCGCCAGGCCGTGGCCAAACGCGACGCCAAGCGCGAGGTGGACCGGGCGCTCGCGCAACGCGAACGCAGCTGATCGTCACGTCGACGAGACCATCCGCCGGAGTCGTCCGGGAAGCCGCGCGGCGCTGACCTCGCCGGCTTCGGCCCGTCGGAGCAGATCGGGCTCGATCCCGAGCCGGTGCGCGAACTCGTCGACGTCGCATCCGACCCGCCCACGGACCTCGAGCAACGAGGCCGCGACCGCGGGATGGCGAGCCCCGTGGAGGGCGAGGTACTGGGTCATTCGCTGGCGCAGTCCGTCGATCGGCGCCGGCCAGCGAGCGGTGGGATGCCGACGGCGGGCGTGAGCCACGGCGGCGTTCATGCGACCAGGGCGAAGTCGGCGAGCGGGGCGAACCGCGGGTCGTCGTCGACGACGGCACGAAGCCGCTTGCGTCCGCGACTGACCCGCTGGCGCAGCGCGTCGGGCGACACGCCGTACCGCGGCGCCAGCGTGTGGGCCGGCGACGGGTCACCCTGGTCCTGTTGCACCTGGTAGTCGAGGAGACAGCACAGGATCAGGTCGTCGATCTTGGCTGCGCGGGCGGCCTCGGCCACCAGAGCGACGAGCGGGACGTCGTCGACGAGGCGGGCGAAGGTGTCGGCGATCTCCCGTTCCTCGGTGGCGGCGTGGAACACCTCGTGGTCCTCGATCGACGCGAGATGGTCGTCGAGGTCGTCGGCATGGACACCGACCCAACCGTTGACGACCGCCCGGATGCGCCCCTCGGCCCACCACCACGGGAGTGCGCCGCCGGGGCGCCACGACGCCGCCACCTGGAGCAACTCCATGCACGCGTCGAGCACCAGGGACTGGAGATCCTCGACGGCGACGTCGTCGACACCGCACCGGCGGAGCTGGCGCCGGATGACGCCCGCGACCCGGTGGCCGTGGTGCTCGAAGAGGGTGAAGACCGCTGCCGTGTCACCGGCGACGAGGCGGGCCATGATCGCCTCGACGGTGCTCTCGACGGCCGGCGGTGAGGGGGGATGTGCTCGTTGATCAGTCATGCCTCCATTGTCCGGAGGGGGTCTGACAGTTACAGGCGTGTGATTCGTGGAGGACCGCGGCGACACCGGGTCGAAGAGTCACCAATGCCCTCCCCCGCAATCCGGATCCTGGCCTTCGCGTGCGGTGCCGTGCTCAGCGCAGGCGTGCTCAGCGCCGTCACCCACGACGACGCCGCCAGCGTGGACCTGGACCAGGCCGCGGTCGACCGCGACCGGGATGCCACCACCTCGTCGACGACCGCGGTCGAGACCACCGAACCGACCACCACGGCCGACGCCGCGGGCACCGATCGGGCGACGGACGGCGACGAGGCGACCGACACCGCCGCACCCCCGTCGACGGCGGCTCCCGAGCCAGCACCCACCACGTCGCCGGCGCCGGACCCGACGGAGACCGTGATCGGGACCACACCGGGCCGCTACCTGTACGACACCACGGGCACCGCGAACGGCAAGGACGTCTCGGGGACCTCGACCCTCGACGTCGCTCCCGCAGAGGCCGACGGGCGCCAGACCCACGTGCAGTCGACGCCCGAGGGGACGACGACCTCGGTCTACCGCCACGCCACCGAGGGCACGTTCCTCGAGTCGCTCGCGGTGGAGGCCGACGAAGGCTCGTTCACGCTCGAGGCGACCACCCCGTATCTCCTCGTGCCCGCCGACGCCACCGCAGGCACCACGACGCACGGCGTCCTCGAGGGCGACGGGGTCACGGCGGCGATCACCTTCACCGTCGTCGAGGTCACCGACGAGACGACCACCGCGACGCTCGACGTCGAGCTCTCGGGCACGATCCGCGGGTTCGCCGTGGAGGGCACGATGGACAGCACGATCGTCGCCCGGAGCACCGATCAACTGCCGCTCGACACCCACGCGTCCACCGACATCGTCGTGGGCGGCGGGTTGTTCCGCATGCAGTCCGACACGCATTCCGTGCTGCGCCGGTAATCGCCTGCCGCACGGTCACACGCCGGCGGTACCATGGGCTGTCCGGCGCTCCCCTGGTGTGCCGGGTTGTTCATTGACAAGGGGCTGATCGGTTTCGACGTCGGGACCGGAAGCGACATCGTGCGACCCGAGTTGCTCAGACTCGTTAATCGGGGCACCACAACAACTGCCGAAAAGCAGCAGTCGTTCGCTCTCGCCGCCTGATCTCAGGTAACGAAAGCAAAGCGACACATCGCGAGCCGTAAGGCCACGCGGGGCCTGACCACTACAGCCTGGCAACAGAAGTAGTGGTGGACGGTGGGAGAGACCACTGACCGGAGGGAAAGACCCCTGACAACTGAGGAAAGACTCAGCGGTGCGCCCACCCGGGGGCGTGGCAACCGTGAGCCACAGACACGGGAATGGTCGTAGCTCGAGCCGTGACCGCCAGACGGACGGGGGTTCGATTCCCCCCAGCTCCAAGAG
>JBFIHN010000489.1:0-2568 GCA_041601775.1 Acidimicrobiales bacterium | reverse complement strand
TGCGTGTCGAGGTCGTCGAGGGAGAGGACGGCGCCGGGGCGGGCCTGGACCACGGCCGCGACGCGCTGTCCCCAACGATCGTCCGGCACGCCCACGATGATCGCGTCGTAGACGTCGGGATGCGCCTTGACGACGGCCTCGACCTCCTCGGTGAAGATCTTCTCGCCACCGGAGTTGATGCACACCGAGTCCCGCCCGAGGAGCGTGATGTTGCCGTCGGCCTCGAGCAGCGCGTTGTCGCCGGCGACGGCATAGCGCTTGCCGTCGGCCGCCGTGACGAAGGTGGCGGCGCTCTTGTCCGGGTCGTTGTGATAGCGCAGCGGGATGTGGCCGCCTCGTGCCAGCCGTCCGACGACGCCGGAGCCCGGCTCGACGAGACGCAGGTCGGCGTCGAGGACCACGGCCTCGGGAGACGCGGCGACGGTGGGCCCGCCGGCGGTCATCTTCGCGTCCTTGGTGACGGCGATCATCCCGTTCTGGCCGGTCTCGGTCGAGCCGATCGAGTCGAAGAGCAGGACGTCGGGCAATCGTTCGAGGAACTCGTCCTTGACCGACTGCGAGAACACCACGGCCGACGAGGCGATCACGAACAGCGAGCTCAGGTCGACCTCACGCTCGGCGTCGAGGTCGCGTAGCGCCTCGATCAGCGGGCGACCCATGGCGTCACCCGTCATCATGATGTTGGTGAGCTTCTCGCGCTCGATCAACTCCCACGCCTCGCGGGGATCGAAGCGCTCCTGGAACACCGCCGTGTTGCCCTCGAAGAAGAAGCGCATCGAGCCCCACTGACCGGCACCGTGCATCAGCGGGGGCAGCGTGAGGCTCTTCAACTCGATCGACTCGCCCGAGGCGGCCCTCTCGGCCAGGTGGCGGTCGTGGGGGACCGGCTCGCCCGTGTAGGCGTCGAAGCCCCCGCCCAGTGCGAAGAACACGTCCTCGTGCCGCCACACCACGCCCTTGGGCATCCCGGTGGTGCCGCCGGTGTAACAGACGTAGAGATCGTCAGCGCTGCGTTCACCGAAGTCGCGCGCGCTGTCGTGGCGTCCGACGTCGGCGTCGTAGTCCACCGCCCCCTCCGAAGGTCCACGCAAGGAGACACGAACGCGGAGCGACGGGATCGCGTCGAGCACCGCGTCGACCCGGTCGGCGAGGGACGCGTCGTGGATCAGGCCGGCGAGGCCGGCGTCGTTGCACAGGTACTGCAGTTCGTCCTCGACGTATCGGAAGTTGATGTTCACCGGCGTCGCTCGTGCCTTGTAGCAACCGAGCATCAACTCGACGTGCGCGGCCGAGTTGGTTGCGTAGATGCCGACGAAGTCGCCGGGCCCGATCCCGTACGACTCCAGCAGGTGCGCCGCCTGGTTGGCCCGGCGCTCCAGCTCGTCGTAGGTCCGACGATCGGGACCACAGATCAGCGCCGTCCGCTCCGGAACGACGTCGACGGCGTGCTCGAAGAGATCGGCGAGGTTGAAGGCCATGGCCGGATCGTAGCGATACCTGACGCGACGTCAGATCGACGGACGCCCGCCGGGTCAGGCGCGCTTCGTGGCCCTCTTCTTGGTGGTGGCCGTCTTCTTGGTGGCTGCCGTCTTGGTGGCGGCCGCCTTCTTCTTGGTGGTTGCTGCCTTCTTGGTGGTGGCTGCCTTCTTGGTGGTGGCTGCCTTCTTCTTGGTGGCTGCCGTCTTCTTCTTGGCGGCCGTCTTCGCCGTGCCGGTGCGCGCCGTCTTCGTCGGCCCCAGGCCTGCGTCGGCCTGGAGTTCGGCCAGCGCCGCGTCGACGTGTCCCGGGAGGTCCCACACGTCGGGTACGAGCTCACGGCAGGCCATGAAGCCGATGTCGACACGGTCCCGATAGCTCATCACCGTGATGTTGAGCCCGGCCCCCTCCATGATCGGCCCCATCGGGTAGGCCGCAATCAACTCGGCACCGCCGTAGTACAGGGGCATCGGCGGCCCGGGCACGTTCGAGATCACCACGTTGTGGATCGGCCGATGCCGGTCGGCGAGATTGAGTTCGCTGTACAGCCGCGAGGCGAGCGCGAAGGTCCGAGGGGCTGCGTACTCGGCCCAGTCGGTGAGGAAGTCGGCGCCGACGGCGTTGTGGTCGTCCTTGGCGCCTCTGGTCGTCTCGTGGATCCGCACCACGCGTGCGGTGGGCGAGTTGAGGTGGGTGGCCAACGTCGTGAACATCGCCGACACCCGGTTGTTGGTCACGCCGGTCTCGTCGTCGGTGCGGACCGACACCGGGCACACCGCGATGAGCGGCTCGTCCGGCAGGGCGTCCTTGGCGATCAGGTAGCGGCGAAGGGTGCCGCCCATGAGCGCCAGGACGATGTCGTTCACCGTCACGCCGTAGTGGTTCTTCAGCGCCTTCACGTCGTCGAGGTCGACCTTGGCGAACGACACCTTCCGGTGCGGCGTCACCGCAGCGTTCCACGGGGTCGCCGGCGCGGTCAGGGGAACCGCACCGACGATGGTGTCGGGGTCACGATGCCGCTGCACCAGGTTCGCCGCGGTCGACACGGTCTCGCGCATCAGCGGGAGCAGCTTGAGCGCGCTCTTGGCTCGG
>JBFIHN010000488.1:0-2590 GCA_041601775.1 Acidimicrobiales bacterium | reverse complement strand
TGCGCTGCGGGACCACCTCGTGGCCTCGGCCACGCCGCTGATGCGGATGGTCGGCGAACTCGACGCGCTGGCGTCCTCGCCCGACGTCCGTGCCGCCCTGGCCGATGTCTTGACCCGTCGCTTCTACAAGATCCGTGCGCTCGAGCCGATCGAACGACCGCCGTCGTCGTGGCCGATCATCACCACCCGCTACCACCACCGCGACCGCGACGTGCGGGTGATGGGCGTGGCCGGCGATCTGGCCGACGTCCACGACATGGTCGCCGAGATCGGCTCGCTGGCGACGCGCGTCGCCGACGCCACCACGGTCGTCGACCTGTACCTGCGGATCGATCCTCAGACCACCGTGCACGACGTGGCCGCCGTGGTCGAGTTGACGCTCGCGTCGGTGGTGCTCCCGGAGACGGTCCAGCGCTTCGCGGTGGTCGCCGCGGTCTCGGGGTCCGACGTCCCCGCCGCCGGTGACCAGGACGTGCACACGTTGACCTGGACGCGTCGTGACGGGTCGTTCGTCGAGGAGGTGGTCTACCGCGGACTGCATCCGATGATCACCCGGCGACTGAACCTGTGGCGGCTCGAGAACTTCGAGGTCACCCGGCTCCCGTCGGCCGACGACACCCATGTCTTCGACTGCGTGGCCGTCGACCAGCCGACCGACGAACGTCTGATCGCCGTGGCCGAGGTCCGTGACATCACGCCGCTGCGTGACGCCGACGGGACGCTCGTGGCCCTGCCCGAGCTGGAACGGGTGCTGGCCAGCTGCATCGACGGCATCCGCCAGGCGCAGGCCGCGGACCCGACCCGACAGCGGCTCGAGTGGAACCGCGTCATGTTGTTCGTGTGGCCGCCGGTCGAGATCTCCCTCGACGAGGTCAACGCCGTGGCCAAGCGACTCGTGCCGATGACCACCGGTCTCGGCATCGAGCAGGTCATGGTCCAGGGGCGCATCGTCGATCCCGACACCGAACGGGTGGACGACGTGGTCGTGCGCCTCAGCTACCAGGCCGGCAGCGGCCTCACCTTCAGCATCACCGACCCGCCGACGGCACCGATGCAGCCGCTCGACGACTACGCGCAGAAGGTGCTGCAGTGTCGCCGCCGGGGCGCGATCTACCCCTACGACCTCGTTCCGCTGCTGACCGACCGGGACGAAGACCGTCCCGGATCGTGGGTCGAGTTGGACCTCGTCGACGGCGAGTTGGTGCCGGTCGACCGGGCGCCGGGCCTGAACACCGCCGGCGTGATCATCGGCGAGGTCACCACCCCGACCGCCACCCATCCCGACGGGATGCGCCGCATCGCGGTGTTCGGCGATCCGACCAAGTCGATGGGCTCGATCGCCGAGGCCGAGTGTCTGCGGCTTCTCGCGGCGATCGATCGCGCCGAGCGCGACGACCTGCCGATCGAGTGGTTCGCACTGTCGGCCGGTGCCCGCATCGCGATGGACAGCGGCAGCGAGAACCTCGACTGGGTCGCCGCGGTGCTGCGCCGGATCGTCGAGTTCACTCAGGCCGCGCCCGGCGCGACGAACCGCGAGATCAACGTGATCGTGGCCGGCGTCAACGTCGGGGCCCAGCCCTACTGGAACGCCGAGTCGACGATGCTCATGCACACCCGGGGCATCCTCGTGATGACGCCCGACTCGACGATGGTGCTGACGGGCAAGCAGGCCATCGACTTCAGCGGCGGCGTGTCGGCGGACGACAACCTCGGCATCGGCGGCCACGAACGGATCATGGGCCCGAACGGGCAGGCGCAGTACTGGGCCCACGACGTGGCCGGCGCCGTCGACGTCCTCTTCGCCCACTACGACCACAGCTACGTCGTCCCGGGCGAGGACGGGCCGCGCCGGGCCCGGACCACCGACCCGATCGACCGCGACGTGTGCGTCGCGCCCCACCGCAGCGACGACGGCGGCTTCACGACCGTGGGCGAGATCTTCGACTCGGCCACCAACCCCGATCGCAAGAAGCCCTTCGACATCCGCTCGGTCATGCACGCCGTCGTCGACCACGACCATGCGCCGCTCGAACGATGGGCCGACATGGCCGAGGCCGAAGGTGCCGTCGTCTACGACGCACACCTGGGCGGCTACCCGAGCACGGTCATCGGCATCGAGTCGCGACCGCTGGCCCGGTCCGGCACCATCCCGGCCGACGGCCCACCCACCTGGTCGGCCGGGACGCTGTTCCCGTTGTCGTCGAAGAAGGTGGCCAGGGCCATCAACGCCTCGTCGGGCAACCGGCCGGTCGTCGTGCTGGCCAACCTCTCCGGCTTCGACGGCTCGCCCGAGTCGCTCCGTCGTCTCCAACTCGAGTACGGCGCCGAGATCGGGCGGGCCATCGTCAACTTCGAGGGGCCGATCGTCCTCTGCGTGATCTCCCGCTACCACGGCGGCGCGTTCGTCGTGTTCTCCGGTCGGCTCAACGACCGCATGCAGGTGCTCGCGGTCGAAGGGGCCCACGCCTCGGTCATCGGCGGCGCGCCGGCCGCGGCCGTCGTCTTCACCCGCGAGGTCAACGCCCGGACGCAGGCCGACGAACGCATCCAACGCCTCGAGACGGCGATCGCCACGGCGTCGGTGCACGAG
>JBFIHN010000487.1:0-2606 GCA_041601775.1 Acidimicrobiales bacterium | reverse complement strand
TCCTGGTGCAACGTCGTCGACCCGGCGACACACAGGACGACCTCGTGGCCGGTCGGGTGCACCTCCCACGAGTCCCACGACTCGGTGAACGTGTACATCGACACCAGCCGACCGTCGGGTCCGTCGTCGGGGTACAGCTCGCCGTAGCGGCCGTACCACTCCATCGATCCGTCCATCGCCGGCAGCACGAACGCCGTACCCCCGAGTCCGAGGTGGACGGGATGGCTGCCGATGGACTGGACCGCGTCGTCGCTCATGGAGCAGACGGTAGGTCGGACGCGCCAGGATGTCGTTGCGAGGGCCACACCCACGACGTGAGGGGACACCATGCGGGTCGGTCAGTCGATGCTGGAGCTCGTGGGGAAGACGCCAGTCGTCCAACTGTCGAAGGTCGTTCCCGACGGCGCTGCCGACGTGTTCGTCAAGCTCGAGTGGTTCAACCCGACCGGTTCGTACAAGGACCGGATGGCGCTGGCGATGATCGAAGAAGCCGAGAAGCGCGGCGACCTCCGCAGCGGGATGACCGTGGTGGAGTACACCGGGGGCAGCACCGGATCGTCACTCGCGTACGTGTGCGCAGCGAAGGGCTACGACTTCCGGGTGGTCTCGTCCGACGCCGTCGCGGTCGAGAAGCTGCGGACGATGACCGCGTTCGGCGCGGACCTCACGGTGCTCGAGAGTGAGGGCGGCAAGGTCACGCCGTCGTTGGTGCCCAGGATGGTCGCCAAGGCCGAGGAGTATGCGGCCGAGCCGGACGCCTACTGGACCAACCAGTTGGAGAACCACGACGCACTGGTCGGCTACCGGGCCCTCGGCGAAGAACTGCTCGACCAGATGGACCGGCCGATCGACGTGTTCTGCGCGATGGTCGGCACCGCCGGTCTGGCGATGGGTGTGTCCGCCGCCCTCGCCGAGGGTGGCTCCGCAGCGAGGATCGTCGTGCTCGAACCGGCCACGAGCGCGGTGATCTCCGGTGGCTCGCCCGGGCCGCACGCGGTCGAGGGCACCGGCATCGGGTACGAGCCCCCGTTGCTCGATCGCAACCGTTTCGACGAAGCCCGTCCGATCGACGAGGACGCCGGCCGGGCGATGGCACGACGACTCGCGCGCGAAGAGGGCTTGTTGGCCGGCACGTCGAGCGGACTCAACGTCGCCGGAGCGGTCGACCTCGCGGTCGAACTCGGCGCCGGCCACACCGTGGTGACCGTCGCCGTGGACACCGGCCTCAAGTACCTGGCGAGCGATCTCTTCACCGGCTGACCCGACCCGGTGGTCAGAACTGCGACGGCGACAGCTCCATGAGGTCCTCGAAGCCGGCGGTGACGGCGCCGACCATGCCGGCGGCCTGCGGGAGGATCTGCGTGGCGTAGAACCGAGCGGTCGTGTACTTGGCGGTGAGGAACTCCTCGGAGAACCCACCACCGTCGCCGGCGAGGAGTTCCTTGGCCTCGAGCGCCGACTCGGCGAGCAACCAACCGCCGGTCACGATCCCGAACTGGCGCAGGTACGGCGTCGCGCCGGCGAGGGCGTTGCGCACGTCCTCGAGCCCGTTGGCCAAGATCCAGTCGGTCGACTCGCGCAACGCCGCGAGCGCCGTGTCGAGTTCGTCGGCGATGACGGCGTACTCGTCGCCGGCGGCACGGACACGACCGACGGTCGCGGCGACGTCGGCGAGGAAATCCGCCACGACGCCGCCACCGCGCATCGGCAGCTTGCGGCCGACGAGGTCCATGGCCTGGATGCCGTTGGTGCCCTCGTAGATCGGAGCGATCCGAGCGTCGCGGAAGTGCTGCGCGACGCCGGTCTCCTCGACGTAACCCATGCCACCGAACACCTGGATGGCGGTCGACGTGATCTCGACACCGAGGTCGGTGCCCCAGCCCTTGCAGATCGGGATCAGGAGGTCGACGCGCTCCTGCGCCGTGGTGCGGGTCTGCTCGTCGGTGTCGTGGTGGGCGACGTCGATGCCCTGCGCCGTGCGGTACACGACGGCACGGAGCGCCTCGAGCTGCGACTTCATGGTCAGCAGCATGCGGCGGACGTCGGGATGCTCGACGATGGGCGACTGCGCGCCGGGTTCGGCACCGATCGCCCGGCCCTGGAGCCGCTCGTTCGCGTACTGGCGGGCGTCCTGGTAGGCGCGGTCACCGACGGCCAGGCCCTGCAGGCCGACCGACAGACGAGCGTTGTTCATCATCGTGAACATGTACGACATGCCACGGTTCTCCTCGCCGACGAGGTACCCGGTGGCCTCGTCGTAGTCGAGGACACAGGTCGGGCTGGCCTTGATGCCGAGCTTGTGCTCGATCGACTGGCACACGACGCCGTTCTTGTCGCCGAGGCTGCCGTCGTCGTTGACGAGGAACTTGGGCACGATGAACATCGAGATGCCCTTGGTCCCGGGAGGGGCCTCGGGCGTGCGGGCCAGCACCAGGTGGATGATGTTGTCGGCCATGTCGTGCTCACCCCACGAGATCCAGATCTTCGTGCCGGTGATCTTGTAGGTCCCGTCGTCCTGCTTCTCGGCTCGGGTGCGGACCGCGCCGACGTCGGAGCCGGCCTGGGGCTCGGAGAGGTTCATGGTGCCGGTCCACTCGCCGGTCACC
>JBFIHN010000486.1:0-2619 GCA_041601775.1 Acidimicrobiales bacterium | reverse complement strand
GACGTCCGACGAGGCGGCGGCGTTCGCGCAACGCCTCGAATCGATGGGCTACGGGACCCTCTGGCTGCCCGAGACGCTGGGTCGTGACCCGTTCGCCCACGCCGCCATGTTGTTGGACCGGACCGAAGACCTCGTCGTCGCCACCGGGATCGCCAACATCTTCCATCGCCATCCCGGCGCCATGTTGCAGGCGCAGAACACACTCGCCGAACAGTCCGGTGGCCGCTTCCTGCTCGGCCTCGGCGTGTCGCATGCCCCGCTCGTGGCCGGTGTGCGCAAGCTCGACTACTCGAAGCCGCTGACCCAGATGCGCGACTACCTGACGGGCATGAAGGAGTCGGCCTACATGGCCGTCGCCCCGTCCGAGCCGCCCAAGACGGTGCTCGCCGCCCTCGGCCCCAAGATGCTCGAGCTCGCCGCGACGGCTGCCGACGGTGCCCATCCGTACTGGACCACCCCGGAGCACACCGTCATCGCCAAGGCCGCGCTCGGCCCCGACAAGATGCTCTGCGTCGAGCAGAAGGTCGTGTTGACCACGGATCCGACCGAGGCTCGAGACGCGGCCCGACAGGCACTGGCCATGTACATCGGCCTGCCGAACTACTACAAGAACTGGCTCCGGCTCGGCTACACCGAGGACGACCTGGCCGACGGCGGCAGTGACCGACTCGTGGACGGCCTCGTCGCCTGGGGGAGTGCTGCCCAGATCGAGGAACGGCTCCAGGCCCATGTCGACGCGGGCGCCACGCATCTGGCCATCCAGGCCCTCAACCCCGGCGGCGGCGGTTCCACCCCCGACCTCGCCGCGCTCGAGGCCCTCGCCCCCACCTGACCCACCTGCGGTTCTGGGTGCGCGATCGGTACTCCTCGGCTCCCGATCGCGCACCCAGAACGAGTGGTTCGGGCCGGGTGGTTCGGGCCGGGTGGTTCGGGCCGGGTGAGGGTGGCTCAGCGGTTCGGGAGGCGGGGTGCGACCTCGGTGCCGAAGCGGGCGACCTGGTCGGCGTATTCGGAGGCCGATCGGGCAGCGAAGCGCACCTGGAGTTGTGTGACGCCGAGATCGGCGAGGCGTCCGAGGCCGCGTGCGATGCGGTCGGGGTCGCCCGCGAAGGTGCCCGCGGGTGGCTCGAAGCCCGGCTCGCCGACGTGCACGAACGACGTGATGATCCCGACGTCGATGGGGTGTCGCTCGCCGTGGAAGCGCTCCTGGTGTTCGTGGATCGTCTCGATGGCTGCGGGCATCTCGGGATACGGCGTGCCCTGCGGCAGCCATCCGTCACCGAAGCGCCCGGCCCGACGCAGCGCCGCCGGGGACGATCCACCGATCCAGATCGGCGGGCCGTCGGGACGCGGTGAACGCGGGGCGATGTTGGCCTCCGCCACCCGTCCGGTGCGGAACGCCTCGCGGATGGTGGTGAGCGCGTGGTCGGTGAGTCGACCCCGCTCGCCGTGGTCGACGCCGAGCAGGGCGAACTCTCCGGCGACGTGCCCGGCACCGACGCCCAGGATCGCTCGTCCGCCCGAGAGGGCGTCGAGCGTGGTCCATGCCTTGGCCACGGCCGCTGGGTGGCGGTAGGCGGGCACGTAGACATGGCTCAGGAGGTGGACGGCCTCGGTGTACCCGGCGATCCACGACAGCGTCGACACGGTGTCGTACCAGGTCGTGCTCATCGACGCGGCCTCCGCATCGGGGATGGCGATGTGGTCGCACACCGCCACGTAGTCGAAGCCGCTGACGTCGGCAGCGCGGACGATCTGTTCGAGTTCGTCGGGGCCAGCGTCGGCTTCCCACGCCTGGACGTAGTTGGTGCTCTGTGACTGGATCGGCAGCTGCATCCCCACCGCGAGACGGCCGGGCGTGAGGAGTGATCGGGGCACGCCGATGCACCCTATGGGATGAGTGATCGCGCCGGTCCGGGGTGTCACACTCGTCGGCCATGGTCTCGCGACGACGCTCGAAGTCCGCCACCTCGTCACGCGACGACGCGCACGTCGGCGAGCCGCTGCTGCTGGTCGACGCCGGCATGGCGGCGGGTTGGCGACGGGCCGAGCCGGACCTCGATCAGCTCGACGAGGTCGTCGAGGCGGCACGGGAGGTCGTCCCGGACGTCGTGGTCCTGGGCGACGCGTCGTTGAAGTGGTCGCTCCCCGACGACCAGCAGGACAAGTTCGAGCAGTACCGGGCCACGGCCACGGTCCTGTGCGCCCCCGGGGGCACCACGGGCGGCCACCACGAGTTCCTCAAGACGGCAGCACGAGCTGCCGCCGATCGTGGGCGCGACGTGTACATCCTGTCGGCACTGGCGCTGGGCGACGGTCCGTGGCGGCTGGCGATGGTCCGACGGCCCGAAGGCCGCTGGACCATCGAACTCGCCGACTGATCCTGTCGTACTCCACGGGGGAGTTGTGAGCCCCTGGCGAACAACTCCGGCGACCGGACGCCCGCCAGGGCCGACGGGCTACCCGTTCTTCGGGAGCTCCTTGAAGGGGAGGACCTTGTCCTGGTTCGGCTCCTTGGGGAGTCCGAGGACGCGCTCGCCGATGATGTTCTTCTGGATCTGGTCGGTGCCGCCGTAGATGGCCGGCCCCGGCGAGAACAGCGCCGACTCGGTGATCATG
>JBFIHN010000485.1:0-2627 GCA_041601775.1 Acidimicrobiales bacterium | reverse complement strand
GCCTGGTCACCGGCCAGCCAGGCGAAGAACGACTCGGACCAGCTGGTCACCGCGCCGATGAAGCCGGGCAGGGCGACGAACGTGGCCGTGACGACCCCGGCTCGGAGCCAGTTGGGGAGCTTGGCGAGTAGGCGATTCATCAGGTGATCTCTCCTCGGCCCGGTTGGGCCATGTCGACGTCGAACTGCTTCTCGACCATGCGCCAGAGTTCGGTGCGGTCACGGTCGCCGGTGTCCATGCGGGTGACGAGCTCGGCGATGCAGTCCCGGATGGCTTCGAAGTCCCGGCGGACCTCGTCGCGCCACGAGCTCCCGCCGTTGGGCTGCATCTCGGCCATGACCGGCTGCAGGCTCTGCTCGAGCAGAGCGGTCATCTCTTCCCGGCGGGCGTGGGCCATGTCCTCGCGGATCTTGCGCACGACCCAGCGGCCAGGGCGCGAGCGCAGGCCCGCGGTCATCAGGGCGAACACGGCCAAGATGGCGGCCGCCAGCGCCCCGGCGTCGTGGATCCAGGGTGGGATCTGGGCGAGCACGACTACGGGATCTGACTGATGCCGAGGTCGCCGCACAGCCCGTTGAGCGCGCGCTTCGGGTCGTCGGCCAGGCCGATGAGCGGGCCATACCAGCCCTCGATCGCCTTGGTGTCGACCGCCTTGCCCGCCCGCGTGAACTGGGCGCCGGCGATCTTCTTGATGTCGTCGTAGGTGAGGGTGATGTCAGCCATGAATGGATCCTCCGGTGAGGGGGCGGGTTGGGGATTGGGGGCCGGGATGCGGGCGGCAGCGGCGACCAGGTCGAGACGGCCGTCGCCGATGTCCCAGTGCTCGTTATCGGGGACGTTGGAGTGGGCACAGAGGCCGTCGAAGGTGCGCCACTCGTCGCGGGCCATACGGACGGTGCCGTTGCGCCCGTACCCGTCGGAGCCGGTGAGCGGGGCGACACGGTCGAGGTTGATCGGATAGCCGGCGGCGACGACGGGGGCGACGAGACGTTCGCCGATCCACTCCCAGAACGAGTCGGGCTTGTTCGCCATGTCGGCGGCGTGGCCGATGATCTCGACCTGGATCGCTCGCATCCGGTTCGTCTCGGGCGTGCCCGCCGGGTGGAGCAGGGCGAACGCCGAGCGCGACATGAGGACGGTCTGGGCGATCCAGTCCTTCTCGGGCCAGGCCCAGAAGTGCGGCGGGTACTCGTGGCGCAACGCCAGGGCGCGAGCACCTTCGACGCTGGACGGGGTGACCTCGGTGGAGTGGGCGACGAACCGGAACGGCACGCCGTCCTGGTAGGTGCCGCCGTAGGAGCGACGGTGGTCGAGGTGTTCGACGTCGGGGAGCAGGTCGAGGGCCATGACGATCAGATCCATCCGCCAGAGGAGGCCGTCGAGTGGACGGCCGAAGACACGAACTGCAGCTCGGTGTCGGGGCGGCAGTAGACCGACCCGGCGCCAGAGGTCCGCCGAATCTCGATGTGGAACGTGCACTCGGCGACGTCCAGGTCGTGGCCGTGCTCCCAGACGAAGCTGGCCACGGAGCTGGAGCCGGACGAGATCACCTTCGAACTCGTGACCGCACCGCTCGACGTCTCCTTGATCCGCACCTCGCCGGTGGTGCCGACATCGGCCGACATGGCCACACGGCCCATGACGGTGTCGTGATAGACGGCCCCGACGGCCGACACCCATGCGGCCTCGAACGGCGCCGACGTGCAGGCTCGCTGATCCCCGGCCTCGCGGACCGACCAGCCCGACGTCCATGCCGGGCGACGAAGTCCGGAGTCGTCGAGCGTGTCGCCGGTGTCGATCAGGAGCGCCCCGCCGCTGTCGCTCTGGTCCTTGACGAAGAAGACGAAGCCGCCGCCCGCCACGTCACCCATGCCGATGGCGGTCTCGTCGGGGTCGGCGGGGTCCTTGACGGTGAAGGCGAAAGCGTCGGAGCCGGTGTGCATGAGCTGCATCCGCACCGTCCCGTCGCTCTTCACGAACTCGATGCCGCCCTCGTTGATCGACGTGAACTTCCCGCCTCGCCCCGTCTCCACGGCGGACATGCGGCGCTCCATCTCGCGCATCCATGCGGCGAACTGTGCGGCGTCTCCCGGTGGCGTGATGCTCATGTCAGAACCTCCCCAGCTCGGCGAGCTCGAGGAGCACGAACTCCCGGCCCTGCTTGTCGATGTCGATGGTGCGGGCGATGATTCGGTACGGGCCGGCGACACTGGCCCACCCGTCTTGGATCGACACGAGGTTGATGGTGTCGCCGAGGATGTAGGCCCCGAGCTTCGGGTCGGCGTTCGGGTTGAGCTTGAGCGTGACGATCAGGGAGCGGCGCCCGTTGATCCGCTGGCCGATGAGGGCGTGGGCGTCGAGGGTCGTCTGGTTCGTGACGTCGAGCCACGCCCCCGACGCCTCGCGCAGCGGCACCGCGCCCAACAGGTTCGGGTCGGCGGCGTGGCCGACGAGTTGCGCCGTACCCTCGCCGGGCCCGATCGCCGTGTACCGGATCACCATGTCCCGGGACGAGTCGAGCAGGCTGTAGTCGAGGACGGCCCCCGACCCCGACGACTGGTCGCTGCCCTCTTCGGGGACGACGAGGTCGAACACGAACCCGGTGTTGCGGCCGCGCCTCGGGTACG
>JBFIHN010000484.1:0-2630 GCA_041601775.1 Acidimicrobiales bacterium | reverse complement strand
GTCGGCGGTCTGGGATGCGAGAGCAGTGCGGGCCATCAGGCAGCACCTCCATAGGTCTCGACGAGATCGGCCTTGCTGGCCGCCTCGGCGTCTTGCGGATCGGCGCCCTGGCTGATCGCATAGGCGATCCACTCGGGCTTGAGTGCGGACGCTGGGGGCGGGAGGAGTTCAGCCTCGACGCTCTCGTCGTCCTCGAGCTCGGGGGTCGGCTCGGGCTCGGGGTCCTGGGCCTGGTCGTACTCGTCGGTCCCGGGGACCGGACCGTCGGCGTCGACGGGGAGCGGCGCACCATCGGCGCCGAGGACAAACATGCGGCCCTTGCGGACCATGTCCTCGAACAGCTCGCGCTGCACGCCACCGTCCGGGACGTCGAGGTCGTACTCGGCGCCCCCTTCGCCCCGAACGGTGATCGTGCGGCCCATCAGATGGTCCGGGCGACGTGGAACGCCGTGATGGTCACGCCGGTCTCGTCGTCGATGTCGACGTGGAGCTGCCCGGCATCGGCGCCGGCCTGCGCGAAGCGGGCCGACTCGAAGGGACCGATCCACGACGTGGCGTCGTCGCTGCAGGACACGGCGAGGTTGCCGAGGCCCGCGGCACCGGCCGGGGGGTTGTCGCCGGCCAGGACGGTGACGGTTGCGGCGTCACCAGCGGTGTCGAGCACCACACGGAGGACGATCTCCTCCATGGGGGCACCGGACACGTAGTGGCCGTCGGTCTCGTCGGCAGCCGTGCCGGCGGGGTCGGTGGTCTCGGCGTTGGCCGAGAACGTGGACAGGGGGATCTGGGTGCGTGCCATGAGTGATCTCCGATCAGGTCTTCGACGCCACGGCGGTGGCGATGGCGGTGGGGCGGACGACCTTGGCGCCGTACAGGTGCAAGCCCTTGACGGCGTCGGAGAACGAGTTCTCCGGGCGGTACGCCTCGGTCTTGTTGATCTGCTCGGCGAAGGACACGGCCGACGGGTGACCGGCAGCGACCGAGTAGTCGTCGCCGGTCGTGTTGACCGAGTTGTTGGAGACCCGGACCGAGAACCCGGCAGCGGTGCCGACGGCCCCGTTGCCCTGCACGCCGTTGCCGGTACCACCGGCAGCGTCGGCCCGGACGAAGCGATCGTCTCGCAGGAGGCGACCATGGACCCACGGCGGGATCACGCAGTACCGGCCCTCCTGCGGAACGTCGGCCTCGTCGAGGGCGACCTTCAGCGGGATGAGCAGGTTGTCGTAGGCGGCCGCCGGGCTGGCGGTGGCCAGCGCGATGGTGCCGAGGGCGTTGGCCGATGCCACGCCCGCTCGGATGAGCGCCTCGACGTACTGGTCGGCGACGTCGGAGAGCCCGTAGGCCGCCTCGGTCATGCCTTCGGCCATGACGTCGCCCTGGACCTGACGCTTGTCGACGTCATCGATCTCGAAGGCGAAGTACTTGGCCTGGTCGATCACGAGCGCCCGCTGCGCAGTCGTCAGCTTCTCGGGGGTGATCGTGGTCGAGTTGGGCGTGTAGGTCGAGATGGTGGGACGGCCGACCGAGTTGATGCGGACGGTGTCGCCGGCCTCGTTGATCTCGCCCTCGTAGTTCCGGTTCACGACGCCAGGAGCGGCGAAGACGTGAGCCTTCTTGAGCGAGGAGAGCAGGGTGCGGGCCCAGAACTCGGGGATGAACGTGTCGACGGATCCGGCCTCACGGCCGAAGACGTGGCCGACGCGGCCAGTCGCCCGGGCGACGAGCGCGGGGACGAGATACAGCAGGCCGATGGCGGCCAGCGCAAGGGTGAACAGGGGCGAGAACACGGGGAACCTCCGGTGAGGTGGGCGGTTGGATCTGGCTTCCGCTTTCGGCCCGGGAGGCCCCGTTTACGGCCCGTCGGCCCCGTGATTACCGTCCCGTCGGACGCGAGGCGCTCAGGCCTTCATGCGACGTTTCCTGCCGACATGGCGGCCTGGATGGCGTCCTTGTTCTTGTCGAACTCATCGTCCGACAGCTTCGTGATCTCTTCGCGGGTCCACGTCTTGGTGGCGCCCCCGTTGAAGTCGCCGCCGGAGCGGCCGGCACCGTTGGCGCTGGCGCCGGTGGCCTTGAACTCGGGGAACTCCTCGAGGCCCTTCTTGATGGCGGCGGCCACGGCGTCGGTGTCGACACTGCCGTCGTCGTCGACGGTCACGTCGGACAGGTCGACGAGCTTGAGGAGCGCATCGACGCGGGCCGGGTTGGCGCCCTCGCCGACGGCGGTGACCTTGGCGTCGGCCTGGACCAGGCGACGGTTGGCTCGCTCGGTGACCTCGGCGATGGCCGTGTCGGCGTCGGCCTTCTCGGCCCGGAGGCGTTCGACCTCGTCCATCTTCTCGCGCTGGGCCTGGGTCTGGGCGTCGGTCTCCCAGCCCTTCTTCGCCTGGCCGAGACGCTTCTGGATCATGGCGTCGAGTTCGGTCTGGGTCATCGTGACCTGGCCAGCGTCGCCAGCGGCGGGCGGCGGATCGGCGGGCGGCGGATCAGCGGGCGGATCGGCGGGCGGCGGATCAGCGGGTGGAGCGTCGTCGGATCCGCCGGCGACGACGACCAGCTGGCCGTCGTCTTCGAAGTAGCGGCCCACGACGGGCGACTGGCGCAGACGGTTGAGGAGCTCGTCGGTCATC
>JBFIHN010000483.1:0-2630 GCA_041601775.1 Acidimicrobiales bacterium | reverse complement strand
GTCGGCATCGACCAGGTCGACGCCACGGCCGTCGGTGTCGACGAGGTGCACGTTCGGCTGGTTGAAGGCCTGGAGGTATTCGTCGTGGAAGCAGATGCGCTTGCAGTGCTTGCCGTACCAGGGCTTGAGGCGCTCGGCCAGATCCGGGTCGTCGATCACCTCGTCGATGCGCGCCCGGAGCGACTCCATCGTCTCGAAGTCGGAGCGCTCGAGGGCCGCAGCCTCGGCCTCCGACGCCGGAGCGGTCTGCGTGTCCTCCCACAGCACGTCGGACCACCCGTCGCCCACGAGGTCGACGTCGGGCTTGCCGCCGGTGACCACATCGGTGAAGTTGCGCATCCGCTCGCGCTGCCAGCCCGGTGCGAGCGAGGCGAACCATGCGGTGTCGGTGGGTGCGTTGGCTCGCACCCCCACCGCTGAAGGCGTGCGCTGGAAGACGTAGACCTCCTTGGCGGTGCGAGCCAGTTGGGGCACCAACTGGATCGCGGTCGCTCCGGTCCCGATCACGCCCACCGCCTTGTCGGCGAGACGGTCCATCGGTTCGGTCGGACTGCCACCGGTGTAGTCGTAGTCCCACCGCGCGGTGTGGAATGCCCGACCCGCGAAGGAGTCGATCCCCTCGATCGCCGGCAGCTTCGCCTTGTGCAGGACACCCCCGGCGGTGAGCAGGAATCGAGCATCCAGCTGGTCGCCCCGGGTCGTCGTGATCCTCCAGCGGCACCGCTCGTCGTCCCAGACCGCGTCCTGCACCTCGGTCTGGAACAGGGCGTGGTCGTAGAGGTCGAAGTGCTTCCCGATCCGCTGCGAATGCTCGAAGATCTCGGTCGCCGGCGCGTACCGCATGGTCGGGACGTAGCCCGTCTCCTCGAGGAAGGGCAGGTAGATGTACGACTCGACGTCGCACATGCATCCCGGGTAGCGGTTCCAGTACCAGGTCCCGCCGAAGTCACCGGCCTTCTCGACGATGCGGAAGTCGGTCACCCCCCGTCGCAGGAGGTCGACGGCGTTGAGCATCCCACCGAAACCACCGCCGACGATGACCACGTCGGTCTCCTCGACGACGGCCGGGCGGTCGAACCCGGGCTCGACCCACGGGTCCTGGTCGAAGCTGCCGTGATCACGCAGCGACTGGTACTGCGAGAGCCCGTCGCCGCGCAGCCGCTTCGCGCGCTCGCGTGCGTACCGCTCTCGGGCGAGGTCCAGGTCGTCGGTCACGGCGTCAGGTGCACGAGGCCACGGCGGAGGAGTCGGGCACGTAGCCCAGCGGGGCGGTGGTCGACGTCGTCGACGTCGACGACGTGGTCGCCACGGTCGACGAGGTGCTGGCGTCCGACGGCACCGCGGTGGTCGACGTCGTCGTCGTGGTCGGGAGTTCCGGCAGGGTCGGCGACGGCTGGTCGTGGACGGTGGTGAAGTCCTGCCCCACCACCAACACGACCTCGCCCGGCTCCAGGTCCTCGTCGATGGCGATGTGCACCGGCGACGTCAGATGGCGGACGAGCCGCGACGCGGCGTTCTCGCTGCCGGGGGCGTAGTACACGGCCGACTCGGCGAAGACCTCGGCGGTGTCGCCCGGTTCGGCGGTCGCGAAGCCGATCGAGTCCAGCGCCGCCGTCACGTCGCCGGCGAGGCCGTCGACGCCCGTGCCGTTGAGCACCGTCGCCTCGATCAGCCCCGGCGTCAGCTCCGACGGGTCGAGGCCACGGAAGATGTTCAAGATGGGCTCGGCGTCCTTGGTGTCGAGATCGAGCACCGCGGCCCCGGCGCTGGTCCGGAACGGCGTGGCCGGGAGGCTGAACGTCTGGAGCGAGTCGGCGTCGAAGGAGGCGAAACGTCGACCGAGACCGAGGATGTCCGAGACGTCGAGCGACGGGTCGAGGCCGACGAACTCGACACCGACGTTCACGAGATCGTTCAACGTCGCGGGGTTGGACAGGCCCTTGGACACCGCGGTCGAGATCGCTCGACGGATGAACTCCTGCTGGCGGGAGATCCGACCGAAGTCGCCGGTCGGGTCGGTCTTCCACGTCCCGCTGTCGTAGTCGTAGTGCTCGAGGTACCGGGAGCGGGCGAACGACAAGGACTGCCGGGAGTCCAGCGTGATGCAGCCGGAGTCCTGTACGACGAGGCCCGAGTGGGTGTCGCGCACCGGCGCCTCGAAGTAGAACGGCACGCCGCCGATCGACTCGACGAGCCCCAGGAACCCGACGAAGTCGATCTCCACGTAGTGGTGGATGGGAATGCCGAAGTTCTCGCGGATCGTGTCGATGAGCACCTCCCGGCCGGCGGTGAACGCTGTGTTGATCCGGTTCGACTTCCCGGTTCCGGCGATCGGTACCCACAGGTCCCGGGGGAACGACAGCAACGACGCCTCGCCGTCGTCGGGATCGACCCGCAGGATCATGATCGTGTCGGTGCGCTGGGGGCCGTCGGTGCTGATCCCCTCGTCGTTGAAGAACGCGCCGTTGGCCGGGTCGTCGGCGTCCAGTCCCGCACGGCTGTCCGAGCCGACCAGCAGATAGTTCCGGGGCTCACCCGACGCCGGCGGGACGTCGATCGCGACGTCGAATCGGGTGATCTGCCCGAATCGGTAGTTGAGATAGCCGGTGGCACCCGCGCCAGCGAAGAGC
>JBFIHN010000482.1:0-2633 GCA_041601775.1 Acidimicrobiales bacterium | reverse complement strand
TTCTTCGACGACGCGCTCGGTCTCGAGATGCTCGACAAGATCGGTGAGGACCAGGTCACCTTCGAGACCGACTATCCCCACGCCGACGGGACCTGGCCCAACAGCAAGAAGATCGCCGAGGAGCAGTTCGGCCATCTCGAGCAGTCGGTGGTCGACAAGATCGCGCGCGACAACGCGATCGACCTCTTCAGCCTCTCACTCCCCAAGGCAGCAGAGCTGCGGGACTGACGCCCTCAGGGGCAGGCGGCCGAGACCATCTCGGCACCGGTTCGGCCATCGGGGCCGACCGGTACGTCGCCGGCGATGGTGACCCGGTGCATCACCCGGCGCTCGGTGTAGTCGGGCACGGCGTAGTGCTGCACGGCCCGGTTGTCCCACAGCGCGAGATCGCCGGGCTTCCACGAGAACCGGACGGCGAACTCGGGGGCCTTGACATGCGCGAGGAGCAGGTCGAGGAGCGTGCGGCTCTCCGCATCGCTGAGGCCGTCGATCGAGTCGGTCCAGTTGGCGTTGACGTTCAGCATCTTGCGGCCGTTCTCCGGATGGACACGCACCACGGGATGCGACACCGCGGGGCGCTGCTCGTCGGCGGCTGCCGGCTTCGCCCCCGAACGACGGGTGCGCTCGATCATCATCCGGATCGAGTTCGAGGCGGTGAGCGGCTCGAGGAACCGCTGCATCGTCGGCGACAGCGCGTCGAAGGCCGCGGCCATGTTGGCGAAGCACGTGTCACCGCCGAGCGACGGGAGCTGGATGGCACGCAGCAACGAGCCCATCGGCGGGGCCTCGAGGAACGAGTTGTCGGCGTGCCAGCGATCGGCACCCTCACCCTTCGGGTTCTGCTGGTCGAGCACGAGGAGCTCCGGCGGCAGGTCCGTGTCGGCCGTCCACACCGTCGGGACGATCTCCCCGAGGCACTCGGCGAAGCGGATCTGGTCCTGCGGGGTGATGTCCTGGCCGTGGAAGAACAGGACCTGGTGCTCGGCCAGCGCGGCGCGGACGGCGTCGACGACCTCGTCGGCCAGGGGCGCCGACAGGTCGATCCCCTCGATCGACGCGCCGATGGTCGGCGTGTGCGGCGTGATCTCGAGTTCCGAACGTTGCATGGTCACGGGAGTCCTCTCGGGTGTGGTCCGACGGACCGTCAAATACTGTGCGGCAAATACTGTCCTGGAATATAGCTTCCAGATTAGCTATCTTCCAGAGATGGCGATCGATCCGGAGAAGCCCGACCGCAGCTTGGTCGTCGGGAGCGACTCCCCGATCACGCGCGCTGTCGTCGCCGCGCTCGAGGAGCGAGGCCACGACGTGCGGTCCATCGACCTCCCGGAGGCCGCGTCGCGCAAGCCCGACCTGGTCCGCAGCGTGTTCGAGTCGGCCAGCGCCGGCGGCACCGTCCGCCTCGTCGTGTACACCGACGTCCCCGCCGACTCGGCGCGTGCGGGACGCCTCACCGACCTCGACCTGCCCGACTGGGATCGAGCGTGCGAGTCGGTGGTCCGACGCACGCTGCTCACGTTCCAGGCCGCCCACCGAGCCCTCACCGACGGCGGGACCATCGTGCTCGTCGTTCCGACGATGGCCCTCGGAGGCTCACCGGACTTCGTGCCGTGGTCGGCAGCGGCCGAGGCCCAACGGGTGATGGCCAAGGTCGCCGCCCGTCGATGGGGTTCGTGTGCCATCACCGTGAACACGGTCGCCGTCGCACCCCACGTGCTCTCCGACGATCTCCTGCCCGACGACGGCGGCGCGACCACCGACGAAGCGGACCGGGCCGCCGCCCTCGTGTGCATGCTCGCCGGACCCGATGCCGGAGGGCTGACGGGTGCGACGCTCGTCGCCGACGGCGGAACGCTGATGGTCCCGTGACGGCGACGCTCGACGGACGCGTCGTCCTCGTGACCGGCGCCGGAGGCGGCGTCGGCCGCGGCATCGCGCTGGCCTGTGGCGCCGTCGGGGCGTCGGTCGTCGTCTCTGCCCGCGGGGAGTCGGGGACCGAGACCGCCGACGACATCACCCGACGCGGCGGCGAAGCCATCGCCGTCCGCTGCGATGTCACCGACCGTGCGGACGTCGACCGCACCCTCGACGCCGCGGTCGCCGCCTACGGACGGGTCGACGCCGTGTTCCACAACGCGACCAGCCGCGCCTCGAGCCAGCCCCATCTGCTCGAGGACGCCGACCTCGCGCTGTGGGAGGAGCACGCATCGGTGTCGCTGCGTGGGTCGTTCCACTGCGCGCAGGCCGCCCACCCCCACCTCGTACGCAGCCAGGGGTCGCTGATCCTGCTCACCTCCCCGGCCGGCATCGAGGGCTCGGAGTCGTTGCCCTTCTACTCCGTCGTCAAGGCCTCGCAACGGGGGTTCACCAAGAGCCTCGCCCTCGAGTGGGGGGCCGACGGCGTCCGGGTGAACGCCATCGCCCCGCTGGCGGTCACCGACGCACTCCATCGCGCCTTCGAGGCCGACCCGACGTTGGAGCCGTCGCTGCGGGCCAAGATCCCGCTGGGTCGTCTCGGCGACTCCGAGGACGACATCGGAACCGTCGCGGCCTTCCTCGCCAGCGACGGCGCCTCCTACATGACCGGCCAGACGCTGATCGTCAGCGGTGGGCGGTTCACGCTGCTGTGAGCA
>JBFIHN010000481.1:0-2634 GCA_041601775.1 Acidimicrobiales bacterium | reverse complement strand
GAAGGCCCCGAACGCGAGGAGGCACACCAGCGCTCCCGCACCCCATCCCGCCGGTCGCGTCCGACGGATGACCGCGGCGACCATGCCACCGAGTGCGAGCGAGAGCGCCAGCGCGATGATCGGGACCGTGCGGGTGCTCGACCGCAGCGCCAGCCCGACGTCGGTGCTGGTGGCCAGCGCCTGCGAGAGCGACCCCAGCGGGCTCGGGTCGTCCCAGGGGAACGCACCGACCGCCACGACGACACCGACGACGAGCATCGTCGTGCAGTACCCGCGGTACCGACTCCGGACCAGCACCAGGGCGGCGATCCCCAGGAACGGCACGGCGAACGAGGCCACCAACAAGAGCGTGGAGGTCTGGTAGGCGGGCGCCGGCTCGATCCATGGGTCGATGCGGTCCCGTCCGTAGAAGAGCCAGTAGCCGAGCCCACGCAGGACCTCGGTCGCGGACGTCGACCGGGCGACAGCGTCGATCGTCTCGGTGTAGCGGAGGATGTTGAGGCTGTACTGCCCCTGGACCACGAGGGCCACGGCCCACCACACCGACACGGCGGCGGTGAGGACGCCGATGCGCGCTGCCCCTCGCACCGCTCGGCGGTACCCGATGTCGGGGTCGAGTGCGAGATGGACGACCCAGAGGAACGGGGCGAGCCCGGCCAGCAGCAGGGCGGTGGCGTTCGCGCCGCCGACGGTGCCGGCGACGAGCGCGAACGCTGCCGGGTCGCGCCACCCGCCTCGGCGTACGGCGCGACCGGCGAAGACCACGAGGAAGCCGAGGCCGGCCCAGGGGAGCAGGAGCACGGAGGTGCGGTGGACGTAGCCCAGCGAGAACGGACCCCATGCGTACACGAGCCCGGCCACCCACGCACCGACGGCGGTGATGCCGAACTCGTGTGCGAGCCACCGCACCCCGAGACCAGCGGCGGTGAGGAGCGCGGCGATCCACAGCCGTTGCGTCACCCAGTCGGCGAAGCCGGCCTGTTCGCCCAGCCAGAAGAACGGCCCCATGGGCCACAGGAACCCGATGTTCTGGTGTGGGACCGTGCCGAAGGCGACGCCCGGTTGCCACATCGACGAGGCATCGCCGAGGAGCCGCCCGGGGTCGACGAAGAGGTACTGCTTGGTGTCGACACCGACCCGGCCGGGTGCCGTCCGCAACAGGAGGATCGTCGTGCATGCTGCGTAGAGGACGGGCCCAGCGAGGCGCCGGGCGGACAGTCGGGCACGGAGCACGTGCCGACCCTACGCGGCCGGTAGCGTGCCGCAGATGCCTGGCACGCTGGTCGTCATCCCGACCTACAACGAGGCCGAGAACGTCATCGAGGTGTTGCGTCGGACCCGTGCCGCCATCCCGGAGGCCTCGATCCTCGTGGTCGACGACGACAGCCCGGACGGCACCGGCGATCTCGTCGAGTCCGTCGCCTCGGCCGACGACCACGTCCGTCTGCTCCGCCGCGCGGGCAAGTTCGGACTGGGCGCTGCGTACCGTGCCGGCTTCGCCTGGGGGATCGACAAGGGCTTCGAGACGCTCGTCGAGATGGACGGCGACCTCTCGCACGACCCCGCTGACCTCGTTCGCCTGGTGGCCGGGATCGACGAGTCGACCGGTCTGGTCATCGGCTCGCGGTACGTGCCGGGGGGTTCGACCCCTCGCTGGTCTGCCCGCCGCCGCTGGTTGTCGCGCTGGGCGAACCGGTATACGGGGCTCATCCTCGGCACCGGAGTGAAGGACTCGACGGCCGGTTTCCGCGCCTACGACGTCGACACGCTCCGCGCCATCGACTTCGTCTCGACGTTGGCGGAGGGCTACGCCTTCCAGGTCGAGATGACGTACCGGGTCCGTGGGCGCGGTCACGGCATCGCCGAGGTGCCGATCGTGTTCAACGATCGCGTGCGCGGGACCTCGAAGATGTCCGGTCGCATCGTCGTCGAGGCCATGCTGCTCGTGACGTGGTGGGGCATCCGGGACCGCCTCCTGCGCCGAGGAGCCAGTCGCACCGATGCGCGCTGAGGTCGGGGCCTTGCGACGGCCGATCACGATCGGTCTGGTCGTGGCGTTCACGGCCGCTGCGGTCGCACTGGTGCTCTTCGCCACGGAACCCCGTGGCGCCGGGCTGACCATCGATTCGACGACGTACCTGCTCGCGGCCGACAGCTACGGCCGTGACGTGTCGGAGGTCGGCGCGGTGCTCAACGGTGTCTTCCCACCCGGCTACTCCGCCGCGATCGCTGCCGTCGACGTCGTGGTCGACGACCTGGGACGCGCCGCGATCGCCGTGAACGTCCTGTCGTTGGCCCTGGTCCTCGCGCTGCTCGCCCACTCGGTGTGGGTGTCCGGGGAGCGTGGCGACGACGGCGCCCCGACGGTGCGCCAGGCCGCCGCCACGGTCGCGACGGTGGCGATCGTCGCGCTGTCCACCCAGATGCTCCGGTGGACCGGTGCAGCCATGTCCGAACTGTTCTCGCTCGTCTTCGTCTTCGCGTCGATCGCGCTGGCCGCCCGGTACGCCCGGACCGGACGGACCGCCACCTGGGTCCTCGTCGGGGTGGTGGGAGGCGCCGCTGCGCTCGTGCGCCTGGTCGCGCTCGGCAGCATGCTGGGCGTCGCACTCGGCGTCTGTCTCGTCCTCGTCG
>JBFIHN010000480.1:0-2637 GCA_041601775.1 Acidimicrobiales bacterium | reverse complement strand
CTGCAGGGCGTCGAAGATCGTGTACTTCGGACGGAGCCGCAGCGCCGTCGAGACCTCGCCGAACTGGAGGTCGAGGTCGACGATGCAGACCTTCTTGCCCATCCACTTGTGGAGGAACCAGGCGAGGTTGGTGGCGTAGAAGGTCTTGCCGCAGCCGCCGGTGGCCGAGGCGATCGTGTAGACGATGCCAGGGCGGTCTGGCGCCGGCTCGGGGACGGCCATCGGTACGGCGGCGGTGGTCGACTGTTGTTCGACGATCACCGGCGCCGGCGCGGTGGGCAGGAGTGCGGCGGCGCGTTCGAGCGACTCGACCAGGTCGGCGTCCTCGACGGGCAACTGGAGGAGGTCGATGGCGCCCGTCCGGACGATGTCGCGGAGGGAGGCATCCGGTCGACGCGAGAACGCGAGGACGATGCGCATCTCCGGCAGTTCCTCGGCGATGATCCGCAGCCGGGCGAGGCCCGAGCGCGTTCCGAGGCTGGGTCCGGCGACGAGGAGGTCGAAGGGCCCTTCCTCCTCGAGCATCTCGCCGACGGCACCGATGCGTGTGCACGCGGTGATCTTCGGCGCTTCCGAGAACTGATCGGACAACCCGCGGATCTGCTCGGCGAGCCCGTCGCCTCGGTCGAGTACGAGGATCTTGGTCACGCGGAGCCCCCTCCGGATGCGCGGTCGGCGTTCACGACTGCGGTGCGGCGCTGTTGGCGCTGACCGGAGCGTTGACGCTGTCGCCGGCCACGCCGGGCGTGTCGCCGGCATTGGGTGCGTCATCGGCGGTCAGGCTGAGGTACAGGTCGGCGAACGTGCTCAGCTGCACGATGCGCTCGGCATCGGTGGTGCGCAGCGCCAGCAGGTAGGTGAGCGGCGTGCTCAGGGCCTGTCGGGCGACGGTGGCGTTCGGATCGGCGGCATCGGTCGTCTGCACGGAGGTGCCCTGCTGGGCGCTCACGTCGAGCACCAGGACGTTGGTGAGCGCCAGTTCGGTACGGGGCACCGGTGCGCCGTCGGCCACGAGGCCGGCGTCGCCGGTGCTCCCGCCGCCGTAGACGCCGTACACGTTCACGGTGTCGCCCGGTGCGACGTACCCGGCGCCGCCGTTGGTGTAGTCGATGGTCACGGCCACGCCGTCGAATCCCTCGGGGATGGTGATGTTGCTCAGCGAACGGGTGGCGATCTGCGCCGAGGTGATGACATCGCCCTTCGACACGCCGACCGCGAAGATCTGGTTGTCGAGCCCGGCGGCCGAGGTGAGTGCGCCGACGGGCTGGCTTCCCGCAGCCACCGTGTCGGTCTCGAGGAGGCCCTGGTCGATCACGTCGCTGCCGAGCGTGCCGGCCGGGATGTCGTCGGTGGCCACCAGCACGCTCACGTCCGCGACACCGGCCTGGCGGTTGCTGGTGCTGCCACCGTCGTCGTCGTTGAGGACGAGATAGGCGATCGCGCCGCCGACGATGAAGAAGGCAATACCGAACAGGATGATGAGATTCGATCGTTGGCGCACTGGTTTCCTCCGATTGGCGGCACGCTGGGTGAAGACCCCTCGCCCCGGTGGCCGCGAGAGCTCGCAGAGACCGGTTGCGGTGAGCAAGTTAGCGGCCGTGTGTCGCGGTTGTAGGCGGTCGCTTCTGGTGTGGAAAGGCTGCAACGATTGTCGGTCCTGTCCGTTTTGAGGAACATAGCCCGGAGGTGTCATTTTCGATCGGACGTCTGGACTAGTCCGTTCCGGGTGGTTGCCCCTGGGCTGGTGGGCGCGGGCTGGTGGGGGGAAGGGCTGGCGGCGGGGCTGGTGGCCGCGAGTGCCCCGCTAGGTTCGTCCCGTGCTGAGTCTGGGTCTCACCGGTGGAATCGGATCGGGGAAGTCGACCGTGTCGGCAATCCTCGAGGAGTTCGGCGCGTCGGTGGTCGATGCCGACCGGATCGTGCGGGCGCTCCAGGCACCGGGGGAGCCGGTGTTCGCGTCGATGGTCGACGAGTTCGGTCCGTCGATCATCGCTGCCGACGGGAGCCTCGACCGCCAGGCGGTCGCCGACATCGTGTTCGGCGACGACGATGCGTTGCAGCGACTCAACGCCATCGTCCATCCGGCGGTCGGCGCAGCGATCGCCGAGCGACTCGTCGACCTCGCCGAGACCGACGACGTCGTGATCCTCGACATCCCGCTCCTCGTCGAGAGCGGACGCGACGACATGGCTGCGGTGATCGTGGTCGACGTCGACCCGGACCTGGCCGTCGCACGGTTGGTCGAGCACCGAGGCTTCACCGAGGAGGACGCCCGAGCGCGTATGGCCCGTCAGGTCAGTCGCGACGACCGGCTGGCGAAGGCCGACGTCGTCATCGACAACTCCGGTTCGCTCGAGCACCTCCGCGACCAGGTCGCTGCGCTCTGGCGTCGGATCGAGGCGGGCGAGTTCACCGTCGGCTGACCGCTGATCGGGCACGCCGCACATCCGGCGGCGGAGCGTCACGGCACGTCGATAACGTCACCACATGACGGAATTCCGCATGGTCGCCGACTACTCGCCGGCCGGTGATCAGCCCCAGGCGATCGCGCAGCTGACCGAGGGGATCCGGGCGGGGGAGCGGCAGCAGACGTTGCTCGGCATCACCGGGTCGGGCAAGAGCGCGACCATCGCGTGG
>JBFIHN010000479.1:0-2641 GCA_041601775.1 Acidimicrobiales bacterium | reverse complement strand
CCTCATCGGGCTCACGGTCTCGGGGACCGCGTCCGCGCTGTGCGCCGTCGCCTGGGACGTGCCGAGCCTCGTCGCACTCCGGACGTTGAGTCAGTCGGCAGGGATGTCCACCCACCCCGCGGCGATCGCCCTGTTGATGGCCGCCTACCGGGGCGAGGCACGCAACAAGTCGCTCGGCTACTGGGCGTTCGTCGGTGGTGGGTCCCCGGCGATCGGCCTCGCCTTCGGTGGTCCGATGGTGGCCTTCGCCGGGTGGCGGGCGATCTTCGTGGTCCAGGCGTGCGCCGCCGTGGTCGGCGTGCTCTTCGCGCGCTTCGGGCTGGAGGAGACGGAGCGCCGTCCTGTCCGCTCACTCGACCTCGCCGGCGGCCTCGCGCTGATGAGCGCCGTGGGGGCACTCCTGTTGGTGCTCGACCGCGGCCGTCACTGGGGTTGGACGAGCGGCGCCATCGCCACCTGCGCGGTCACCTCCGTCGTCAGCGGCGTCGTGTTCGGCCTCATCGAACGTCGGTCCCGCAACCCGATGCTGCCCCTCGCCCACCTCCGAAATCCGGGCTTCCGCGCCCCGATGGTCGTCGAGTCGTTGGTCCAGGCATCGAACATGGGCGTCTTCTTCCTGGTCCCGTTCATCCTCCATGGCCAGTTCGACCAGGACGCGGCCGGGATCGCCGCGTGGATGCTGCCGTTGCCGATCGGCATGACCGCGTTCTCGCCCGTGGGCGGGCGTCTCACCTGGGCGATCGGCTGTCGAGCAACCAGCCTCATCGGATCGAGTGCACTCTGCGCGTCGATCGTCCTGCTGGGGTTGGCGACGCGCGAGCGATCGATGACGATCCTCTTCGTGGCCTTCGTCATCCAGGGCGCGGCCAACGGGCTCCTGCGCCCGGCCAACGCGGCGTCCCTCAGCCAGGTGCTCGACGACGGCGCAATGGGCGTGGGCATGGCGACGCTCCGCATGATCTCGCAGGTCGGGACCGCACTGGGCATCACCATCGCCGTCGCCACGAGCGAACCCGACGGCTCGGGTGGCGCCATCACCGCCGCGCTCGTCCTCGGCATCGCCGGAGTCGTCGCGTCGTCTCGCCTCACCCGTGCCCACGAGCGGGTCCGCACGACATGATGGAGATGTTCTTCCTGCGCCGACGGGCTGCAGCAGTTATCCTTCCAGGAAGCTACTTCCACGCAGTTCTCTTTCCCGGCACCTAGGTGCGGCTGGGACCAGGACGACACCGGTACCGAACAGGGGATCGACCATGACCAACTCGCCTTCGGGTTCGCCCGCCACCGAGCACTACGACCTCATCATCCGCAACGGCATGGTGATCGACGGGAGCGGTCTCCCCCGGCGACGGGTCGACGTCGGTGTCCGGGACGGCAGGGTCGCCCGCCTCGCCCACCTCACCGCGGCGACCGCGGACCAGGAGATCGACGCGGCGGGGAACATCGTCTCCCCCGGCATCGTCGACATCCACACCCACTACGACCCCCAGATCACCTTCGACGCCAACGCGACCATGTCGTGCTACCACGGCGTGACCACGGTGCTCGCCGGCAACTGCGGCTTCTCGGTCGCCCCGGTCAAGGCCGCGGACCGCGAGTTCGTGACCGGCATCTTCGCCAAGGTCGAACAGATGGACCCGATCGCCATGGAGGCGATCACCTGGGACGAGTTCGAGACGTTCGGCGAGTTCCTCGAGAGCCGCCGGGGCAAGCTCGGCATCAACCTGGCGTGCTACGTCGGGCACTCGAACCTCCGCCGCTGGGTGATGGGCGCCGAGGCGTCGGAGCGGGCAGCCACCCCGGACGAGGTCGTCGCCATGCGTCAGATCCTGGCCGAGGCGATGGATGCCGGCGCTGCGGGGCTCTCGTCGTCGTTCGCGCCGACGCACTTCGACATCGACGACCGTCCGGTGCCCTCCCGACTCAGCGACGTGGACGAACTGCTCGCGCTGGCCGAGGAGATGGGGCGCATCGGCAAGGGGACGATCGCGTTCCTGCCCGAGAGCTCGATCGGCGGGCTCGACGACACCGACAAGGACCTGCTGATCACCCTCGGCCAGACGGCCGGGCTCCCGGTCATCATCCAGGGCCTCGGCGGCCGCAACAAGGTCGACGCACCCACCGCCACGTGGGAAGCCTCCGTCGAGTTCCTCGATCGCGCCACCGAGGCGGGCGCTCCCGTGTACTCGATGCTCATCACCCGGCCCTTCGACCGCACGGTCACGATCGGCCCCGGCAACTTCCACTACATCGCCGTCCCGAGCTGGGACCACATGCTCAACCTCCCCCACGACGAGCGGGTGGCACTCCTGCGAGACGAGGCGGCACGCGACGAGCTGCGTCACGCCGTGACCAACTACAACCGCGATCCGTCGAAGGGCACCACGGTGCCGCCGCCCCAGTGGCATGTGGTCTACGTCGATCGCGTGTCGTCCCCCGAGAACGAGAAGTACCAGTCGCGCTCCATCCAGGAGATCGCCGACGAGCTCGGGGTCGAACCGGCGGACGCCATGCTCGACATCGCCCTGTCGGAAGACCTCGAGACAGGCTTCCGCTGGCGCACCGAGACCCCGGAGTGGACCGACGCGGTGGGCCTCGCCCAGCAGGATCCCCGCATGGTGATCGGCACGTCGGACGGCGG
>JBFIHN010000478.1:0-2672 GCA_041601775.1 Acidimicrobiales bacterium | reverse complement strand
GGTCCGGGGGATGCGGTCGAGCACGGCGACCAGGGCATCGGCCGGGACCAGGCTCGGCGTTCCTCCGCCGACGAAGATCGAGGTGGCGGCCGGCATGCCGCCGGCCACGGCCCGGTCGATGTCCCCGGCGACGGCGGACAGGTAGTCCTCGGTCAGGTGATGACGGTCGGTCCAGGTCGCGAAGGCGCAGTAGTCACAGCGCGACGAACAGAACGGGATGTGGACGTAGACGCCGAAGGCTGTGGAGGGGTCGGCCATCGCGACCAGCCTCGCAGGCCGGGACCCGGATCACGCAGAGACGCTGCAGAGCCCGAGTTGGTCGAGACGGTCGACCGTGCGGTCGGTCGACACCCCGAGGATGCAGGCGATGGCCCGCACGTCGTCGCGACGGATCGTCAGCATGCGGCCGTTGAAGTCCTGCCGCTGGATCTGGATGGTCCGGACGTAGCGGTTGAGCATCGCACCCTCGGGACCGCCCATGTCGCCCAACGTCTGGAGGTCGAGGACCAGTTGGGGCTCCGCGTGGCGGACGAGCGACCGATCGGTGAGGTCGATGACCTCGGAGTGGTCCTCCGCCGGGAGCAGTTGGTCGACCGGGACGTCGTAGTAGCCGGCCAGACGCTGCAGCCGGGGCACGGAGATCGACCGCTCGCCCCGTTCGTAGGCCCCGAGCACCGAGGCCTTGAACTCCTGGTCGGATCGGGCCTCGACGTCGTGGAGGCTCTGCCGCTTCTGCCGGCGGATGGCCCGCAACCGCTCGCCTACGCGGCGGCTGTAGTCACGCTCCTCGTCGTCGAGCGCGCCGTCCGGTCCTGTCGTATCGGTCATCGGCGGTCCTTCCGGCGTTCGTCCACCTCCGGCCAACGTACGTGTACGCCGGTCCGCGGGCCACCCCTCGTGGTGCCCGAATGCGCCCATTTCCCACCCTCCGTGAGGTTCTACCGGGGTTCGCGGACCAGGCCACTACGGAGAGCGCACAAAATTCCACCGGCAGTAAGGGCCGCGGTCTCGGCCCGCAACACGTTCGCGGCGACCTCGACCACCGAGGGGAGTCGATCCCGTTCGGGCGCGCTCCACCCGCCTTCGGGGCCCACCGCCACCACGCTCTGCCCGAGCGACGGTGGCGAGCCGCCGCGATCGAGGCGAGCGGCACCGAGGGCGGCGACCGCGTCGACGTCGGTGACGGCGTCGACCGTCGGGAGCCAGACGCCACGGGACTGCTCGACCGCACCGCGGGCGATGGCCTCCCACCGCGCGTGCTGCGCCGCCGCCTTGCGGTCGTCCCATCGCACCACACTGTGGTCGGCGCGGAAGGGGACGATCCGGTCGACCCCGAGCTCGGTCAGCTTCTGGACGACCACCTCCGGCTTGTCCGCCTTGGTCAACGCGAACGCGATCGTGATCGAGGGGGTCGGCCGTGGCACCGCCACCACCGCGCCATCGACCTCGAGCCCGTGCTCCTGGGTCAGCCGGCAGGGCCGCCACCGCCCCTCGCCGTCGGTGACGGTGCAGGCCGTGCCCGCGGTCAGCCGGCGGACCCGGAAGAGGTGATGCGCCGCGTCGTCGTCCAGCGTCGGCGCCGCCACGTCGTCGACGACGACATGGGCGGCGGCAGCAGCAGGCGGACGGGTGCTCACGCCCGCGAGGCCGTCACTGGAACGCGGTACGCAGCTTCGAGAAGAACCCGCGGGCCTCGGTGCCGACCGGCTCGTCGCGCAGCTCGGCCAGTCGGCGGACGAGCTGCTCCTGCTCCTCGTCGAGGTCGTGGGGCAGATCGATCACCACGTGGACGTGGAGGTCGCCGCGCCCGGAACGATTGACGATCGGCACCCCCTTGCCCCGGAACCGGAACGTGTGACCCGTGGGCGTGGCCGGCGGCAACGTGATCGACTCGAGCCCGTCGAGCGTCTCGAACTCGAGGTCGGCGCCGAGCATCGCCTGGGTGACCGGGACGTGGAGGTCGGCGTGGAGATCGACCCCCTCGCGGGTGAAGCGATCGTGGGGCCGTACACGGAAGTTGACGTAGAGGTCACCAGCCGCACCACCGCGCGGTCCGACGGCTCCGCGGCCCTGGAGGCGCAGGGTCGATCCGGCGTCGACGCCGGGAGGGATGTCGACGGTGTAGGTCTTGTCCTCGAGGCGTCGGCCGTCGCCCGAGCAGTCGTCACAGGGATCCTCGATGACCACGCCGGCACCGCTGCAACGGGGGCAGGCGCCCGTCGTGACCATCTGCCCGAGCAGTGACTGCCGGACCTGACGGACCTGGCCGGCGCCACCGCACTGGGTGCACGTCGCCGGGCCGGACCCCACCTTGGCTCCGGTGGCATCGCAGGTGTCGCAGGCCACCGCCGTGCGCACCTCGACCTTGTGCTTCGCCCCGAAGACGGCTTCGGTGAAGTCGAGGTCCGCGGTCGTCTCGAGGTCGGGGCCACGAGGCGGGCCGCTGGGACCGCGACGGCCGCCACCGAAGGGACTCTGGTCGCCGAAGAACGCATCGAAGATGTCGCCGACACCCCCACCGAACCCGAAGGGGTCGCCACCGCCACCGCCGCCGTTGCCGGTGTCTCCGAAGCGGTCGTAGCGGGCCCGACGCTCGGGGTCCTGGAGCGTCTCGTAGGCGCGGGCCACCTCCTTGAACTCCTGCTCGGCTGCTGCGTCGCCCGGATTCGCGT
>JBFIHN010000477.1:0-2672 GCA_041601775.1 Acidimicrobiales bacterium | reverse complement strand
CACGCGCACTTCGCGACCCACGCCGGTTTCGCCGCGTGGTCGATCGGCCGCCTGACGGGCCTTCCCTACAGCATCGTCGCCCATGGATCCGACGTACACCGGAACCGGGCCATGCTCGGGACCAAGGTCGCCGAGGCGGCCTTCGTGGCGACGATCTCGGAGTTCAACCGATCGGTCATCGTCGACGCGTGTGGTCCGGGGTCGGCCGGACGGGTCGAGGTCATCCACTGTGGGGTCGACACGTCGGTGGCACCGCACCGGGTGGCGTCCACGGCAGACCAGCGGTCGTCGACGGCGGTGGTCTGCGTCGGGACACTCCACGAGGTCAAGGGCCAACGTCACCTGATCGAGGCCGTGGCGATCCTCGCGGCGCGCGGTCGGCCCGTCGACCTGTACGTGATCGGCGATGGCGAGGACCGCGACCTCCTCCGTGACCTCGCACGGACCTCGGGCGTGGACGCATGCGTGCACTTCGAGGGCTCGATGCCCCACGACGACGTCCTCGATCGCTATCGATCGGCCGACATCGTGGTCGCGCCGAGCGTGCCGAGCAGTGACGGCCGGCGCGAGGGCATCCCGACCGTGCTGATGGAGGCCATGGCGGCCGGGGTCCCGGTCGTCGCCAGCGACCTGTCCGGCATCCCCGAGTTGGTGACGCACGAACGGACGGGCCTGTTGGTCGAGCCCGGTGACGAGCACGGGATCGCCGACGCCTTGGAACGCCTCATGGTCGAGCCCGGCCTGGCGGCCCGACTGGCAGCAGCTGGGCGCAAGCGGGTGATGGAGGACTTCTCGATCGACGCGACGTCGGCGGCCATGGCCGCGCTGATCGCCCGCAGTGGTGGGGCGCATGGTCGCTGAATCCCGACGGGACCTTCGTGGGCGTGGCGTCGACGGAGACGTCGTCCGTCCGGTGCTGCTGCTCCGTCGTTGGTGGATGCTCTTCGCCGGCGCGGCACTCCTCGGTGCGGGCCTCGGGTGGATCCTCAACGGTGTCCGCGGGGCGGAGTACGAGTCCGCGCAGGTCGTGCTCATCGGCACGTTGGAGCCCGACGCCGACACCCTCGAGGCGGCCACGGACCTGGCACGGACCTATGGCGAGGTCGTCGAGAGCCGGTCGGTCATCGAGCGCGCCGTGAGCGGGCTGCCGATCGAGTCGTCGGCCGTGTCCGTGGCCGCCAGTGCCGGCCGGGGGAGCGCGACGCTCACGATTCGGGTCCGCACGTCGTCGCGAGATCTGTCGCCACGGGTGGTCGAAGCCGTGGTCGACGAGTTGGAGAGCATCGTCGAGGATGCCGGCGTCACATTGGCTCCGGGTGGGCAGGCTCCGGCTGCGGAGACGCCGTCGACCGGCGGCGACCAGATCCTCACCGTGATCGACGACGGCGCAGGCCGAGCCGTGGACAAGTCGCTCGCGCTCGAGTTCGAGATGGTGATGGGAGCCATCGCGGCGGTGCTGTTCGTGGGTGCGTGCGCGCTCGCGTCGGAGACCCGGCGCGATGCCAGGACCTGGTCGGCGTCCTTCGAACGGGTCGGCAGCCAGCCACTCGGTGCCATCGAGCTGCCCCCGTCGGTCTTCGCGTTCCTCACCGGCCGTCGCAAGCGCTCCATCTCGAGCGATGCGCCCGCAGTGCACGAAGCGGCACTGGTGGCCGATCACATCCAGAGCGACGGCGGGCGCGACACCACCCGGCCACGGATCTTCGTGACCGCTCCGACGGGCGATCGGGCCTACATCCGTGGGTTCGTCCAGCTCGTGGCGGGGTTCGAGGACCCGCCCAGGATCCTCGACCCCAGTGCCGCGATCTCCAACGAACTGCTGCGACGCGAGACGGTCGGCACCGAGTGGCGCTACGGACTGCGGGCCGACTCGCGCGCCATCGCGCACCTGATCGTGCCGACGAACTCGGCGACGCATCCGGCCGAGTCGGTGGCGGACGCTGCTCGGCTGATCTCCGAGACCGACAACGGATCGATGGCCGACGACGGAGGGGCGGTCGTCGTGTTCATGCCCGCCACCCACGAGCATCCGTCGTGGCGCTTCTGGGCGGGGGCGTGTGACCGAGCGGTGGTCCTCGCGCGGGAGCACCATCTGGGCGACGCCATCCTCCCGCCGCTCATCACGCGGGTCCGTGGCGCCCAGCCCCGACTGTGCGGCGGGGTCGTCGTGCGACGACGCTGGTTCGTCGGCCGGCCGGTGACCGTTCGCATGGACCTCACCACGCCGATCGGCCGGCTCCTGTCGCCGTCCGAGCAAGCGCGCCTCGCGGCCAGGTCATGATCCTCACGCGCGCCGAGACGGGAGTGCGCCTGCTGGCCGCGTCGATCCTGGCGATGCTCCTCGGCGTCGTCGCCGGATCGATCGTGCTGCTGCTCGTCTCCGCCGTGCTCGGCTGGATCGCCGTGTCCCACCTGCTGCCCGGGGGCGGTGTGACCGCGCCCCTGGCCGTGGCCGTCCTGTGGAGCAACGCCGCCGTGCTCGTGGCCGCCGACCTCGGCGCGCCACCCCAGGTGGGGCTGTTGCCGCAGGTCCTGCTGGCCGCGCTCGTGGTGGGTCGGGTCTACGTCCACCAGCGCGGGGTCGTCTCGACGCCGGCGTTCCGTGCCCTCCTGCTCCACGGGGTCGCCCTGACGGTCGCGGGGCTCGCCGCGCTCGATTCGGCTCCGGTCGT
>JBFIHN010000476.1:0-2673 GCA_041601775.1 Acidimicrobiales bacterium | reverse complement strand
GTCACCTGGTGGTGTCATCCGTTCACCAGAACGAGACCCGCCCGGTTCTGGTGAACGCTCGTGCCACCTCATGGTTGCGGGTGTCCACCAGAACGAGTCGGGGTGTGGGGGCGTGACGCCGGTGGAGGGTGGACCGAGCGCGGGGAGTCGGGCCTACGAGGGATTCCGGGGTCGGGTCGGTCGGACCGTCGCCGGGTCGGAACCCGACTATCAGACGCCGCCGCTCGCCCCGGACGGGGCGCCCAACGTGATCGTGATGCTGGTCGACGACCTCGGCTATTCGGACCTCGGGTGCTTCGGGTCGGAGATCGCGACGCCGAACCTCGACGCGCTCGCCGAGCGGGGCCTGCGGTACACCAACTTCCACGTCACCCCGATGTGTTCGCCGACGCGGGCGTCGTTGTTGACGGGCCTGAACTCCCACCTCGCCGGCATCGGCCACGTCGCCCATTCCGACTCCGGGTACCCCGGCTACGCGATGGAGCTGACCGACCGGGCGGCGACCGCCGCCGAGGTGTTCCGTGACAACGGGTGGGACACGGCGATGGTCGGCAAGTGGCATCTGACCAAGGACTCGAACTGCTCCGATGCCGGTCCACGCGACTCGTGGCCGTGCCAGAAGGGGTTCGATCGCTTCTACGGGATCCTCGACGGGTTCACGAACTTCCACCACCCGCACCGTCTCGTGCAGGACAACAGCCCGGTCGAGGTCGACACCTATCCGGACGACTACTACTTCACCGACGACCTGACCGACCGGGCCATCGACATGATCCGGTCGACGAAGGCGTCGAACCCGTCGAAGCCGTTCTTCCTCTACTTCAGCCACGGCGCGGTCCATGCGCCCCTGCACGCCAAGGCCACCGACATCGCGAAGTACGCCGACCGCTACCACGGCGGTTGGGACCTGCTCCGCCAGGAGCGCTTCGCCCGGATGCAGGCGTTGGGCATCGTCGGACCCGACGTCGAGTGCGCACCGCGCAACACCGAAGTCGGCTCCGACGTCGCCGCGTGGGAGGACCTCACCGACGACGAGCGTCAGATCTACGCCCGCTACATGGCGGTCTACGCAGCGATGGTCGACAACGTGGACCAGAACTTCGGTCGGTTGGTCGACGAGCTGCGGGCCATGGATCAACTCGACAACACGATCATCTTCGTCACGTCGGACAACGGGGCGTCGCGCGAAGGTGAGGTCGAGGGGACCACCGGCTATTTCGTCCACCTCTTGGGGGAGACCGACGTCGCCGCTGATCTTGCCCGCGTCGACGAGATCGGTGGGCCGACGACCACTCCGCACTACCCGCGCGGCTGGGCCATGGCCTGCAACACGCCCTTCCGGCTCTACAAGATCAACACGCATGCCGGTGGCCACCAGGTCTCGACGTTGTTGTCGTGGCCCGACCGGATCGCCGGTGGGGGCGCGTTGCGCGATCAGTACCTGCACGTCACCGACGTGATGCCGACGCTGCTCGACCTGTGTGGTCTCGAGCAGCCGACGCACCGTGGCCAGGACGAGCTCCTGGCGCCGGCGGGCACGTCGTTCGCCGCGACGCTCACCGACCCGACCGCGCCATCGGCCCATCGCGAGCAGTACTACGAGATGCTCGGCCACCGCGGCTACTACCGCGACGGCATGGAGATCGTCTCGTACCACCGGCCCATGACCGAGTTCGGCGACCACGAGTTCGCCCTCTTCGACCTGCGGAGCGACCCGACCGAGTTGCACGACCTCGCCGGCGACCAGCCCGACGTCGTCGCCGAGATGGCTGCGGCGTGGCAACAGTCGGCGTGGGACAACCAGGTCTTCCCGCTCGACGAGGGCAGCGGATTGAAGTTCCTCGACCGCCCGGACTGGATCGAGGACGCATTCGACGGTGAGGTGGTGATCCGGCCGGGCACCCCGACGCTCGAACGATGGCGTTCGCAGCGTCTCATCTGGGTGCGGTCGTTCGAGGTCGACATCCGCTGCACGGTGAGGGCCGGCGACGAGGGAATCCTGCTCGCCCACGGCGACCAGGGCGGCGGCTACGTGGTGTGGATCGAGGACGGCAGTGTCCGGATCGGTCACAACGACGGACGTGGGCGGTTCTCCGAGACGCCACCATCGGCGATCGCTCCCGGCGACCACGTGCTCACCGTCCACTTCACCGCACCAGGAGGGAACGTGTGGGACGTGGCGCTGTCGATCGGTGGCGCTCGGGTCGACGGGATCACCGCGTCGGGTTGGAGCGTCCTGTTCCCGATGGCGCCCTTCGAGGGCATCGACGTCGGCAGTGACCGCCGCTCGCCGGTGTCGTGGCGCCTGTACGAGGCCCACGGGTCGTTTCCCTTCACCGGCGAGATCGAGTCGGTCACCTACCGACCGGGCGATCCGGCACCGGACTCACCGGCGACGCTCGTCGAGGTGCTCCGACAGATGGGCGCAACATACGAATGACCCCAACGACCCCAACGACCCCAACGACCCTCGTTCTGGTGAACGCTCACGACACCTGGTGGTGTCATCCGTTCACCAGAACGATTCAGGAACGGGGTTTGGGGGGGCGGGCCTTGCGCTTGCGGTAGGTCGCGCGGTCGTCTCGGAGGACGAACACGTCCTCGCCGGTGGGGATGCCCTCGTCACGCAGCTCGCTGGTCTTGACCCGGTACCAGGTGGTGCGGGGGATCGTG
>JBFIHN010000475.1:0-2678 GCA_041601775.1 Acidimicrobiales bacterium | reverse complement strand
TCCTTGAAGGGGAGGACCTTGTCCTGGTTCGGCTCCTTGGGGAGTCCGAGGACGCGCTCGCCGATGATGTTCTTCTGGATCTGGTCGGTGCCGCCGTAGATGGCCGGCCCCGGCGAGAACAGCGCCGACTCGGTGATCATGGCCGTGAACGGGTTGCCGGTCGCGTCGGCGAGCTTCTTCTGCTCGTCGGCGTTGTAGGCGTGGAGCGTGCCCATGGGGCCGAGGAGCGACAGGCCGATCTCGCGGTTCATCCGCAGGATGTCCGACATCGAGAGCTTGGCGATGTTGGGCAGGCCGTTGATCGTCTTGCCGGCGGCCCGAGCGGCCTTGGCCCGCAGGTTGTTCATCCGGGCGATCTCGTAGGCCGTGTGGAGCTTCATCAGGTCCTGGCGGACCCGCTTGTCGCCGATCTTGCCGGTGCCGGTCGCCAGGTCGATCATGCCCCGGGCGCCACCGCGACCCGACAGGGCGTTGCCGGAGCTGGAGGCTCGGCTGGCCCCGCCGCCGCGGACGAAGTCGCCGACGCGCTTGGGGAGGTCGCCGGCGATCGTGCCGGGGGAGGCCATCGAGCCGGCCGCCGAGCCGCCACCGGCACCGAGACCGGCGCGCTCGTGCATGAGGGTCGTGTTGGCCACGCGCCAGCCGTTGTTCAGGCCGCCGATGCACCACTTGTCGGGCACGCGGACGTCGGACATGAACACCTCGTTGAACATGGCCCGGCCCGTCATCTCCTTGAGCGGGCGGACGTCCATGCCGTCTTGGTGCATGTCGATGCCGAAGTACGTGATGCCCTGGTGCTTGGGCAGGTCAGCGTCGGTGCGGGCGATGAGCATGCCCATGTCGGCGATCTGGCCGCCGGAGGTCCACACCTTCTGGCCGTTGACGATCCACTCGTCGCCGTCCTTGATCGCCTTGGCCTGGAGACCGGCGAGGTCGGAGCCGGCGCCGGGCTCGGAGAACAGCTGGCACCAGGCCTTCTGGCCGGTGATGATGTCGCGGACGAGGGTGTCCTTCTGCTCGTCGTTGCCCATGTCGATGATGGTCGGGCCGGCGAGGAGCAGACCGAGGCCGCCCGGGGCCGGCAGGGCACCGAACTCGGCGATGCGGTTCTGCACGGCGACCGCTTCGGAGCGCTGCAGGCCCTTGCCGAACCATTCCTCGGGCCACATCGGGGCCGCCCAGCCGGAGAGACCCAGACGGTTCCACCATTCCTCGACGGTGATCTCCGGGTCCCAGTTCTCGTTGAGCCACTGGTCGAGCTCTTCGATGACCTCGCTCTCGCTGAGATCGGCTGTGCGTGGTGCGGTGTCCGTCATGTGTACCCCTCGAGTGTGCAGATTCGCGCCCATGTTGGCAGTTCGGGCGACCATTGGAGCGTGATCTTGACCGTTGGGTCAAGTCGACCCGGTCGGAAGTCTGGTTCATGGGGCACCATGACGTCGTGGCGATCCGGTTGGTGACGTGGAATCTCCAGGGAAGTGCACGCCCCGACCTGCGCGCGGTGGCGGCCGTGATCGCCGAACTCGACCCGTCCGTCGTCCTGTTGCAGGAGGTGCAACGCCGTCAAGCCCGCCAGCTGGCGCGACTCCTGGGGTGGTCGGTGTCCTGGCGCTTCAAACACTGGTCGGTCGCCGTACCGCCGGAGGGCCTGGCCATCGTCAGCCCACGACCGGTCGACGACGTCGAACGGGTGGTGCTCGCGCTGCCGTGGTCGTTCTGGTCGTGGCGTCGCCGGATCGCGATGGCGGCCACGGTGCCGGGTGCGCCCGCGCTGCGGGTGGTGAACACCCATCTCGGTGCCGGCGTCGCCGACGCCGAACGAGCCCGCCAGGCCGCGTGCACGGTGGGAATGACCGGCGCCGGGGCCGCGGTCGTCGCCGGCGACCTCAACACCAAGCCGGGGTCGGCCGTGCTGCGGGTGTACGAGGACGCCGGCCTCGTCGACACGTGGGTGGCCGTCCACGGCGATGCACCGGGCCACACCAACTGGTCGCCCGGTCCGCGCGCGACCCCGCCCACGAAGCGCCTCGACTATGTGTTCGCGAGCCCGGAGTGGAGCGTCGTCGACGCGACGCTGCCGTCGGCAGTGGAGGCCGTCGACCGGTTCGGGCCGATCTCCGACCACCTGCCGCTGACGGTCAGCCTCGACGGCCGCGGATGACCGTGCCCGGCCGAGCACCGGTCGGCGTACCGTCGATGAAGGTGACCTGGCCCGACTGGATGGTCCGTCGGTAGCCGTCGACGGGCTGGATCAGGCGCCGGCCACCGGCGGGAAGGTCGAACACCATCTCGGGCACGTGGAGGCGCAGCGCCTCGAGGTCGATCACGTTGATGTCGGCGCGCTTGCCGACCTCGAGCGACCCGCGGTCGCCGAGGCCGTACACGTCGGCCGTGACCTTGGTCTGCTTGTTGATGACGTGTTCGAGCGGGAGTCGGTCGCCGCGTGCGCGGTCGCGGACCCAGTGGGTGAGCAGGTAGGTGGGGAACGACGCATCGCAGATGAGGCCGCAGTGCGCTCCACCATCGGAGAGGCCGACCACGGACGCCGAGTGCTCGAGCATCGTGCGGATGGCTTCGTGGTCGCCGTCGACGTAGGAACCGAGCGGGCTGAAGAGCAGCGCCTTGCCGTCGTCCTCGAGGAGCCACTCGAGGGCCACGTCCTGCGGGTCGCGCCCGTC
>JBFIHN010000474.1:0-2683 GCA_041601775.1 Acidimicrobiales bacterium | reverse complement strand
GCTGCTCGCTGCCAGCGTGTCGCATCGCGCCGACCGACCGACCGACCGACCCGCCGACCGACCCCGCTGCCCATCCGCCCCTCCCCACCCTCCCGTTCTGGTGGCATCTGGCGTCATCTGGTGGTTGCCGTCGTTCACCAGAACAGGGCCGGTCTGGTTCTGGTGGCATTTGGCGTCGTCTGGTGGTTGCCGTCGTTCACCAGAACGGGTGGTGGGGGTGGGGCTCGTAGAGTCGTCGGGCGTGACCACCACTGACGACGTGCCACCGGCGGACCGACCGCCGTCGGTCGACCGACTGGCCCGGTCGCTCGCCGACACGGGCCTCCCGCATCCGCTGCTCGTGGACGCGGCGCGTGAGGCGATCGCGGCCGGCGACCCCGAGGCCGCTCGCACGATCGCCGAGGCCGTCGCCGGGGCGCTGCTGCGACCGGTCGTCAACGCCACCGGGGTGCTGCTGCACACCAACCTGGGCCGCGCGCCGTTGGCGACGACGACGTCCGGGCGGGCGACGAACCTCGAGTTCGACCTCGCCGCCGGTGTGCGGGGGAGCCGGACCGTTCACGCCGGCTCGATGGTGGCGCGGGCCATCGGCGCCGAGGACGCCATCGTGGTCAACAACTGCGCCGCGGCGGTGCTCCTGGCCCTCGCCGCGCTGGCACGGGGTCGCGGCGCGGCCGTGAGCCGGGGCGAGTTGGTCGAGATCGGCGGCGGATTCCGGGTGCCCGACGTGATGGCGCAGTCCGGCGCTCGCCTGGTCGAGGTCGGCACCACGAACCGCACCCGAGTCGGGGACTACGAGGCCGTGGTCGACGACGATCTGGCGCTGGTGCTCAAGGTGCATCGGTCGAACTACACGATCTCGGGGTTCACCGAGGAGACGTCGGTGGCCGCGTTGGCGGCGCTGCCGGTGCCCGTGGTCGTCGACCTGGGGTCGGGCTTGCTCGACGCCGCCTGTCCGTGGCTCGCCGACGGCCCTCCCGCCTGGCTCCTCGACGAGCCGGCGGCGAAGCAGACCCTGGCCGAGGGGGCAGATCTCGTGATGTTCTCCGGCGACAAGCTCCTCGGCGGACCCCAGGCCGGGATCATCGCCGGTCGCGCCGACCTGGTCCGAGCCTGCGCCAAGCACCCGCTGTACCGCGCGTTCCGGCCCGGCGGCCTCGTCCTCGCCGCACTCCAGGACGTCGCGATCGCGTACCTCGCCCGGACGGCAGACCAACTGCCGTTCTGGCGCATGGCGACCACGCCGGTCGATGCGCTGCGGCGACGGGCCGAGGCGCTCGTCGTCGAGGTCGGCGACGGGTCGGTGACCGACTGCGCCTCGGTGCCCGGCGGTGGGACGTTGCCGTCGGTCGAGATCCCGTCGGTCGGGGTGGCACTCGACGGCGATCATGTCGCGGCGCTGCGCGCGCACAAGACGCCCGTGATCGCCCGCGTCGTGGACGGCCGCACGATCCTCGACCTGCGAACCGTCGAGCCCGACGACGACCCGTTCGTCGCTGCGGCCGTCACCTCGCGCTGAGCCGATGCACGTCGTCGCCACCGCGGGACACGTCGACCACGGCAAGTCGACCCTCGTCCGGGCGCTGACCGGCACCGACCCGGATCGTCTGGCCGAGGAGAAGGAACGCGGCCTCACCATCGACCTCGGCTTCGCCGGGACGGACCTCCCCTCGGGCCGACACCTCGCGATCATCGACGTCCCGGGTCACATCCGGTTCCTCAAGAACATGCTCGCCGGCGTCGGCGCCATCGACGCCTGCCTCTTCGTGGTCGCCGCCTCGGAGGGCTGGAAGCCGCAGTCGGAGGAGCACCTCCGCATCCTCGATGTCCTGGGCATCCGCCACGGCATCGTGGTGCTCACCAAGGTCGGACTGATCGACGACGACCTGCGCGAGCTGGCACGTCTCGAGGTCGAGGAGGCCGTCGCCGGCACGTTCCTCGATGGCGCGCCGGTGGTCGAGGTCGACACCCCGACGGGGTACGGGCTCGACGCGGTCCGGACCGCGGTCGACGACCTCCTCGCCGTCACCCCGCCGGCCGCGGACCTGGGCCGTCCCCGGTTGTGGATCGACCGGTCGTTCGCTCCCGCCGGCGCCGGCACGGTGGTCACCGGGACCCTCGCCGGCGGCGCCGTGGCGCTCGACGACGAGTTGATGGTCGAGCCCCTCGGCGAGTCGGTGCGCGTCCGCGGCATCCAGCGCCACAACGCCCAGGTCGACCGCCTCGGGCCGGGGAACCGCACGGCGCTCAACCTGGTCGGTGTCGGCCACCAGGAGATCGGGCGGGGCGATGTCCTCGTGCGGGCCGGGCAGTGGCATCGGACCCAGATGATCGACGTGTCACTCACCGTCCTCGGCGCGCTCGACCATCCGGTGTCTCGTCGCGGTGCGTTCATGGCCTATCTGGGCTCGGGTGAGCATCCGGTCCGCCTGCGGGTGCTGGGACCCCAGGCCCTGGAACCGGGGGAGACGGGCGCGGCGCGCCTGCACCTCCCACGCCCGATGCCGTTGCTTCCCGGCGATCGCTACGTGCTGCGAGACGCCGGCAGGGGGGAGACGGTCGGCGGCGGCGAGGTCCTCGACGTCGATCCGGTGGTCCGTGCCGCCGACGCGGCCCCCGACCGATCGGTCGACCGTGTCGTCGCCGAGCGGGGATGGATCGAGGCCGACCGGCTGACGCTCCT
>JBFIHN010000473.1:0-2689 GCA_041601775.1 Acidimicrobiales bacterium | reverse complement strand
GTGGGATCTCTTCGAAGCCCAGAGCGAGTCGTACCGTCAGTCGGTGCTGCCGTCGGATGTCCCCACGATCTCGGTGGAGGCCGGTGTCACCTTCGGCTGGGACCGCTACGCCGACGCCATGGTCGGGATCGACCGCTTCGGCGCATCCGCACCGGGCAACGAGGTCCTCGAACGGCTCGGCTTCACCGCCGACAACGTCGCAGCACAGGCTCGGGCCCTGGTCGGTGCCGGCGCGGCGAAGGACTCGGCATGACGCGACTGCACGACCTCCACGCCGCCGGCCAGTCCCCCTGGCTCGACAATCTCCGACGCGGGTACCTCCGCTCGGGTGAACTCCAGGCCTACGTCGATCGTGGCATCCGCGGCATCACGTCCAACCCCTCGATCTTCCAGAAGGCGATCGCCGACAGCGCCGACTACGACGAGCAGTTCGCGTCGCTGCTCGCCGCAGGGACGTCGGTCGAAGACGCGTACTGGCAGATGGTCACCGACGACATCGGCGAGGCGCTGACCGTCCTCCGCCCCGTACACGAGGCCTCCGGCGGGCTCGACGGCTACGTGTCCGTCGAGGTCGACCCCGGTCTCGCACGCGACACCAGCGGCACCATCGCTGCTGCCCGCACCCTCGACGAGCGCATCGACCAGCCCAACCTGTTCGTGAAGATCCCGGCCACGGCCGAGGGCGTCCCCGCGATCGAGACCATGATCAGCGAGGGCCGCAGCATCAACGTCACCCTCATCTTCTCGATCCCTCGGTACGAGGCGGTCATGGAGGCGTACCTGTCCGGGCTCGAAGCACGCCTCGATGCCGGCCACGACGACCTCTCCGATGTCGCCAGCGTGGCGTCGTTCTTTATCTCGAGGGTCGACAGCGAAGTCGACAACCGGCTCGAATCGATCGGCACGGACGACGCACTGGCCCTCCGCGGCCGGGCGGCCGTCGCGCAGGCGCAGGTCGCCTACCAGCGATTCATGGCCACCTTCGCCGGACCCCGGTGGGAGCGCCTGGCCGCAGCCGGGGCCAACGTCCAGCGCCCCCTGTGGGCGTCGACCTCGACGAAGAACGACGCGTACCCCGACACGCTCTACGTCGACACGCTCATCGGCCCCGACACGGTCAACACCCTCCCCGAAGCCACCATCGAGGCGTTCGAGGCCCGGGGCACCGTCGCCCGCACCGTCGACGCCGACGTCGCCGGTGCCACGTCGGTGCTGGAGGACCTCGCCACCGCGGGCATCGACATGGCCGACGTGGCCGAGCGACTCGAGGTCGAGGGAGTGGCTGCGTTCGAGAAGTCGTTCGACGACCTGCTCGCCACCCTCCAGACCAAGGCCGACCACGAGGCCTGACCATGCACGGTGAGGCCTGACCATGCACGGTGAGGTACGAGTCGTCGACGACGTGCCGGTCGCCTTCGCCGAGACCGTTGCCGACACCTGGCGGGCACGGCCCAACCGGGGCTTCTCGATCGCGCTCTCCGGTGGTGCGACGGCGCGCCGCTGCTACGAGTTCCTCGCCACGTGGCGCGACTCGCCCATCGACTGGATGGCGACGGAGCTCTACTGGGGCGACGAGCGCTGCGTGCCGCTCGACCATCCGGACTCGAACTACCGCCTCGCCGCCGACTCGCTCCTGACGACCGTCGGAGGCGTCCATGCGCTCTTCCCGATGCGCGAGGACGACGGCCCCGACGCGTACCACCTCCTGCTGTCGAGCCTGGGCTCGATCGACCTCATCCATCTGGGCCTCGGAGCGGACGGCCACACCGCCAGCCTGTTCCCGGAGTCCGCTGCGCTCCATGCCGATCCCGGGCGCCTGGTCGTCGCCAACGAGGACCCGAGCGGCGTCCACCCGCATCCGCGCATGACCCTCACCTACGCCGGGATCGGCCGGGGACGCACCGTGGTCGTGACCGTTTCCGGCGAGGAGAAGGCCGAAGCGTTCGACCGCGTTCGCCGGGGTGTGGACGTGCCGGCCAGCCACATCCGGGCGGAACAGGTGATCTGGCTGGTCGACGAGGCCGCCGCCGGTGTCGCCAGGTGACGAGCGGACACGCTGTGACCGGTGACCGTGACACGATGACGCCCGAGCACGGCCACGGTTCGTAGCCTGCCCGACATGCCAGCAGCCGCCGACGTCCCCGGGCGATCCCTCGCCCCCGAGTCCGCTGCGATCCTCCGGCGCACGGCGAGAGACGTGCGCATGCGCCTCCTCGTCCGCTTCTCGCTCCTCCACGCCGCCGGCGGGTTGATGGTCTTCAGCTACCTCCAGCAGCTCTATCCGGCGTCCCAGGCGTTCGGGACACCCTGGCTCAACGACCTCGCGCTGTTGGCCGTCACCGAGGTCACCCTCGCCCCCGTCGCCTGGCTGTGGTTCGCGAAGAAGTTCCGCACGTCCGAGCGCTGGGCCCTCGACGGGCGGCTTCCCACGGCCGCCGAACGCGAGCGGGTGCTCGACGAACCATGGCGCATGGCCGCCCGACCGTTCCTTCTGTGGTTGCTCGCCACCGCCTTCATCAGCACCAGCATCTCGTTCCGCAGCGCCTACGCCGGTCGAGAGGTCTTCGACATCGTCCAGATCCTGCTCATCGGCGGCCTCGCCGTCTGTGCGATCTCGTACCTGGTCATCGAGCAGACCTACCGGCCGCTGTTCGCCTTCGCGCTCGACGGAGAGGCCGCGCCCCGTCCG
>JBFIHN010000472.1:0-2694 GCA_041601775.1 Acidimicrobiales bacterium | reverse complement strand
GTCGTGCATGCCTACCTGGCACTCACGGTGCTCGGCTGGCTGGTCGCGTTCGCCGTCGGCGTCGGTCGCATCGGTGGCGGCGAGGCCGCGGTCGAGCGTCCCGACCCGAAGGTGCCCACACCCCAGACCGTGTGACCTGGCGGAGCCTGGCGACGTCGACCGGTCAGACCGTGCCGGTCACACCGGGCTGGTCAGACCGTACGGTCGGTCCGCAGGAGGCGGACGACCAGGAGCAACAGGATCGAACCGACGATCGACCCGAAGATGCCGCCGGCCTGGACCGCGCCGTCGTCGATGTCGGCACCCAGGAGGGCGTAGCCGAGGAAGCCACCGAGCAGCGAGCCGCCCACGCCGAGCGCCCACGTCGCCATGATCCCCATCGGGTCACGGCCCGGGACGATCAGCCTGGCCAGTGCGCCGAAGACGATGCCGAACACGAAGAGGACGAAGAAGAACCAGATCATGCGCCCTCCCTTCCCCGTCCACGGGTCGATCAGACATCCGCATCCCACGTTCTGGTGAACGCAGACGTCATCTCATGGTGTCGAACGACCACCAGAACGGGGTGCTCTCCGTTCTGGTGAACGCAGACGTCATCTCATGGTGTCGAACGACCACCAGAACGGGGTGGGGTGAGGGCGGACGGGTGGGGTCGGATCAGAAACCGAGGCGCTCCTGGAGTCGAGCGTGGAGCTCGGCGATCGGGATGCGTTCCTGGTCCATCGTGTCGCGGTCGCGGATGGTCACCGACCGGTCCTCGAGGGTGTCGAAGTCGATGGTGATGCAGTACGGCGTGCCGATCTCGTCCTGGCGGCGGTAACGGCGGCCGATGGCCTGGGTGACGTCGAAGTCGCACATGTAGTGCGGCTGGAGGATCGAGAGCACCTCGTCCGACACGCCGACGAGTTCGTCCTTCTTCGACAGCGGCAGGATCGCGACCTTGTACGGGGCGATGCGCGGATGGAAGCGCAGCACGGTCCGGGTCTCGTCGTTGACCGTCTCTTCGTCGTAGGCGGCCATCAGGAACGCCATCGCCGTGCGGGTCGCACCGGCGGCGGGCTCGATCACGTGCGGGACGTAGCGCTCGTTGGCCTGCTGGTCGAAGTACTCGAGCTTGGTGTTCGAGGCGGTTGCGTGCGCCGTGAGGTCGAAGTCGCCGCGGTTGGCGATGCCCTCGAGCTCGTCCCAGCCCCAGGGGAACAGGAACTCGACGTCCGAGGTGCCCGAGCTGTAGTGCGAGAGCTCGTCCTCGTCGTGGGCACGCAGCCGCAAGCTGTCCTTGGGCATCCCGTGGTCGAGGTACCAGTCGAAACGCGCCTTGCACCAGTACTCGTACCACTCGTCGGCCTCGGCCGGCGGGACGAAGAACTCCATCTCCATCTGCTCGAACTCACGGGTCCGGAACACGAAGTTGCCTGGGGTGATCTCGTTGCGGAACGACTTGCCGATCTGTGCGATGCCGAACGGCGGCTTCTTGCGCGAGGTCTCGAGCACGTTCTTGAAGTTGAGGAACATGCCCTGGGCCGTCTCGGGCCGCAGGAAGACCTCGTGACCTGCACCCTCGACCGGGCCGGCGTGGGTCTTGAACATGAGGTTGAAGTTGCGGGCCTCGGTGAACGTGCCCGACTTGCCGCACGACGGGCAGGTGTTCGGGTCGTCGAGCTTGTCGAGGCGATGACGGGTCTTGCACTCGGTGCAGTCGACGAGGGGGTCGGTGAAGTTCGACAGGTGACCCGAGGCCTCCCACACCGGCGGCGGACTCAGGATCGAGGCGTCGAGGCCGACGACGTCGTGGCGCAACTGCACCATCGAGCGCCACCAGGCGTCCTTGACGTTGCGGAGCAGCAGCACACCGACGGGTCCGTAGTCGTAGGTCGACCGGAAGCCGCCGTAGATCTCGGCCGACGGGAACACGAAGCCCCGGCGCTTGCACAGGTTGACGACCGTGTCGAAGAGATCGGGGCTGGAGTCGCTCATAGTGCGGGAAGCCTATCGACGGGGCTCGCCACTCCCGGAAGGCGAATCCCCGACGTGCGGTGCTCGCCAGCCCGGGTTTGGTAAACCGACGCGGTGACCGATCTCCAGTACACGCTCCCCACGCCGGGCCCGGCCCGCGACGTCACGGCGGTGATGGGACGCCGAACACTCGCCTGGGTGCTGGACCTGGTGCTGTACCTGGCGTTCGCGGTGGCCATGTTCGCCCTCCTCGCCGAGTACGTCGACATCCCCACGGGTGCCAGCGTCGTCGACGTCTGCGAGCGGCTCCGCTTCCAGGACAGCGACGCCGCCGCCGGCTGCGTCTCGATCGGCGACCGGGCGTACCTCACCTCGAACGCCGACAACGGCCTGCAGTCCCTCGCGGCGTTCGGCTACTTCGTGTTCTTCGTCCTGCTCCAGGGACTGGTGGGCGGGTCCCCGGGCAAGGTGCTCACCGGGCTCCGCGTCGTCAACGAGCAGGGCCAGCGGGCCGGGGTCGGCCGGAGCCTCCTCCGTACCGTGTTCTGGATCGTGGACGCGGCGCCGTGGTTCGCCCCGATCGTCGGCTTCGTCACCGGCCTCACCACCACCGGCCACCGGCGCGTGGGGGACATGGTGGCGGGGACCTACGTCGTCTCCCGCCGCGACGTCGGGAGCCCCGTCTCCACCGGTGCTGCGGTGATGCCGCCGGCGCAGGGCGCATGGGGCGCACCTCCC
>JBFIHN010000471.1:0-2698 GCA_041601775.1 Acidimicrobiales bacterium | reverse complement strand
GCCGCTCACCTACGCCACCATTGCGCTGCTCGTCGTCGCGACGGCCGCCGCCTTCCTGATCGCGATCAGCCGCGACGACGCCCCCGCCGTCGAGGTCATCGAGATGCCCGAGCGGGAGACCCTGCCGGTGATCAGCGTCGAACTCGTCCGGACCGAGGCGGTCACGGAGATGGGTGTCGAGGCACCCAGCAGGCTCGCGGTCTCGCCCGACGGCGGCACGTTCTACCTGGCACCGGGCGACGACCCCACGACCGTGGTCGCGCTCATGCCAGCGGGTCCCACGTCATCGGCCATCACGCTCCCGGCGCCCATCGGGGACGACAGCTCCTACACCTACGATCTCGCCACGGATGAACTCGTCGTCTTCACCGGGGACGACAGCGTCACGCGAGCACCGGTCGACGGGAGCGACTCGAGCGACTTCGAGATCCCCCGCTCCGAGCTCGGGGTCTTCACGGACGGCATCGCCGTCGATCGGGCCAACGCTCGCGTGCACGGGCTGCACGACGATCAGCTCACGACGTTCCGACTGGCGTCGGGCAGCTCGGCCATCGGGCCCGTCGTGCGCCGGATCGACCTCTCGCCGCTGCTGACCGGTCCAGCGCGCGGACTGGCCGTCGGCCCGGCCGGCCGGGCCTTCGTCGCCGATCCCGACTCACGCAGCGTGGTGCAGCTCGACCCCAGCGGAGCCCCGGTACAGATCCTCGACCTCTCGGCCGCCGGCACCGGATCGGTCCTCGACCTCGCGGTCTCCGCCAGCGCAGACACGTCCGACCCGGTGACGGTCTCGAGCCTCTACGTGCTCGATGCCCAGGGGAACGGACCGGGATCGGGACCGGTCGTCCGGGAGCTCACCACGACCGCACCGCGCACCGAGGCCATCGCGGGAACCCGCGACCGGGCGATCCTGCGACAACGGATCCCGCTCGGCGACCTGTCGCCGCCCACACCCGATGCATCCGGGGTCACCTGGATCGACGGGCGGAGCCGGCTTCTCGTGGCTGATTCCGAGGTCGACGAATACGACTACAGCGACGGCACCAACCTCCGTGAGCTCACCACTGCGGGTGCGATCACCGGCGCTCCGAGCACCCTCGCGTGGTCGCACGAGCCCAGCGGCATCACCGCCGACCCCTTGAGCAACCGCTTCTTCACCTCCGACGACGACCGGACGCAGGTGTACGAGGTGGACCGCGGGCCGGACCAGGTTCCGGGAACGGCCGACGACACCGTGCTCCGTTCGTTCGACACGTCGACGTTCGGCAGCACCGATCCCGAAGGCATCGCCTACGACGCGCAACGAGGATGGCTCCATGTCGCCGACGGAGCGAACAAGGAGGTGTTCAGCATCGATCCCGGCGAGAACGGCATGTTCGAGGGAGCGAGCGGCGACGACGTCATCATGCAGTTCGACACCGGCGCAGCCGGGCTGGCCGACCCCGAAGGGATCGTCCACGACCCCGCCGAGGACACGTTGATCGTCGTCGATCACGGCCGTCCGCTGGCCGTCGAGTTCGGGCTCCGTGGGTCGGTGCTGCGGTACATCGACCTCAGCGACGGCGGGAACGGACTGCGGCCCGCGGGCGTCACGTTCGCTCCGGCCAGCATCGGCGAAGGCCGGTCCCTGTGGGTCGTCGAGCGGGGCGCGGACGGACCCGAACCACCCGACGGCGCCCTCTACGAGTTCGAGGTGCCACCACTCGGCGGCGGCTCACCGGCACCGATCATCGGCGCCCCCGCCGCCGCGGTCTTCGACCCCGTCGGGGTCGGCCTGGTCGGCCGCCGTGAGGTGGAGATCACCAACGAAGGGACCTCGCCGCTCGAGATCACGGCGCTGCGCATCGCAGGCCCGGACGCGGACCGCTTCACGCTTTCCGAGGATCCGGGCACATTGATGGTGCCCAGCAGCGCCTCGGTGTCGGTGGTGGTCGAGTTCTCGCCGACCGTGGTCCGCGAGCACACCGCGACCTTCTCGATCTCGTCCAACGCGCTGGGACGACCGTCGGTCGTGGTCGCGCTCGAGGGCAGCGGCGTCGTGGCCCGGGCGCGCATGTCCATCCAGAGCCGGACGATCCGATTCCCGCGGACGGCCGTCGGCGCCACCACCCGCCGAGAGGTCGTCGTCTCCAACGTCGGCACCGCTCCGCTCGAGCTGACATCGATCGAGCTGTCCGGCTCCGACGCCGGACGATTCGCTCTCACCCTGGCAACGCTCGAGGTCGCTCCGGGACGCTCTCGTGCGATCCCCGTCGACTACTCGCCGACCAGCCTGGGCTCGTCCACCGCACGGTTGGTGCTCGCGTCCAACGACGAGGACCGACCCTCGACAGAGATCACGCTCGTCGGCGAATCCCGGTCGCGAGAGTCGGGCGTGATCGCCGAGAGTTCCGCCGAAGGGAAGGCGTTCCAGTCGGTGTCGGTCACCACTGATCACAGCCTCGAGGTCGATGAAGGACGCCTGTACCTCGCGTACGTCGTGACGAAGCCGGCGCTGGGGGTCCGTGCCGTGAGCGGCATGGGCGGTGCCTGGTTCCCGGTCGGGGCGCAGTGCGCGGGCCGGGGCCAGACCAGCGTCGCCATCTTCGCCACCACCGACGCTCGGGATGCGACGGCCGTGACCGCGACCATGGACGACCGTGCGGTCAGCGCCGCGATCGCCGTGGTCGGCTACTCCGGCGCCGCACTCGGCGATCCGTTC
>JBFIHN010000470.1:0-2709 GCA_041601775.1 Acidimicrobiales bacterium | reverse complement strand
CGTGAGCGTTCACCAGAACGGGTGGGTGGGAGCGGGTGGGTGGGTCAGTCGGTGGTCGCCATGGCGGCGATGGCTGCGGCCTGGGCCAGGGTGCGACGAGCCTCGTCGACGTGGAGGTTCTCGATCATCCGGCCGTTCACGGTGACCACGCCACGGCCGTCGCGCTCGGCTTCCTCGAATGCCTCGATGATCTCCTTCGCCGACTCGATGGCCGCCGGCGAGGGCGCGAACACCTCGTTGCACGGCCCGAGTTGGCTCGGGTGGATCAGGGTCTTGCCGTCGAAGCCCATCTGACGACCCTGGCGGCACTCGTCGAGGAACCCGGCCTCGTCCTTGATGTCGTTGTAGACGCCGTCGAGGATGACCTTCCCGGTGGCCCGAGCGGCCAGGAGGCACAGGCCGAGGCCGGTGAGCAGGGGCTGGCGGCCGGGCACGTGCTCGGCCCGCAGTTCCTTGGCCAGGTCGTTGGTGCCCATGACGAGCACGGTGAGCCGGTCGGAGCAACCGGCGATCTCCGCGGCGTGGAGCATGGCGACGGGGGTCTCGACCATGGCCCAGATCTTGGTGTGGTCGGGTGCCCCTCCGGCGTCGAGGGCGGCCTCGACGGCACGGACGTCTTCCACCGAGTTGATCTTGGGCACGACGATGGCGTCGGGGCCGGCAGCGGCGATGGCGGCGACGTCGGCACCGTGCCAGTCGGTGTCGAGCCCGTTCGCCCGGATGGCCACTTCCCGGTTGCCGTACTCGCCCGACGCCGCGGCCGCGCAGACACGGTCACGGGCCTCGGCTTTGGCGTTGGGGGCGACGGCGTCCTCGAGGTCGAGGATCAACGCGTCGGCGGCGAGACCCTTGGCCTTCTCGAGGGCGCGCTCGTTGGCGCCCGGCATGTAGAGGACAGAACGGCGGGGACGCAGGTCAGGGGTCACAGGCCGTACGCCTCCTTGAGGTCGGGGTCGCGTTCGGCGAGCCGCTGCGCCAGGTCCAACACCACGAGGCACTGCTTGACCGAGGCGTCGTCTTCCATCTTGCCGTCGAGCATGACGGCACCGGTGCCGTCACCCATGGCCTCGACGACGGCCTTCGCATGCTCGACGTCCTCGACCGGGGGAGAGAACACCTTCTTGGCGATGTCGATCTGCACCGGGTGCAGCGACCACGCGCCGACGCAGCCGAGCAGGTAGGCGTTGCGGAACTGGTCCTCGCACCCGACGGTGTCGCGGATGTCGCCGAAGGGGCCGTAGTAGGCGTAGATGCCGTTGGCGGCGCAGGCATCGACCATGCGGGCGACGGTGTAGTGCCACAGGTCCTGCTGGGCCGTGATGCGCCCGGCTTCGAGGTCGTCGCCCGTCGGATCGGAGCGCACCAGGTACCCGGGGTGCCCGCCGCCGACACGCGTGGTCTTCATCCGCCGGTTGGCGGCGAGGTCGGCCGGACCGAGGGAGAGACCCTGCATCCGCGGCGACGCAGCGCAGATCTGCTCGACGTTGGCGACACCACGTGCCGTCTCGAGGATGGCGTGGACCTGGAGCGGCTCGGTGAGCCCGGCCTTGGCCTCGAGCTGCGCGAGGAGTCGGTCCACGTAGTGGATGTCCTCGGGACCCTCGACCTTGGGGATCATGATGACGTCGAGCTTGTCGCCGATGGCCGGGACGATCTCGAGCAGGTCGTCGAGGCCCCACGGCGAGTCGAGGCTGTTGACACGCGTCCAGAACTGGCACTGCCCGAAGTCGACGCGCTGGCCGACCTCGATCAGGCCCGCTCGGGCTGCTTCCTTGTCCGACGCAGGAACCGCGTCCTCGAGGTTGCCGAGGAGCACGTCGCACGTCTCGACCATCCCCGGCACCTTCGAGCGCATCTTCTCGTTGGCCGGCGGGAAGAAGTGGATGTTCCGCGACGGGCGGAACGGGATCTCACGGAGCGGAGCGGGAGCACCGATCGCGAGTGGAGCGAAGAAGTCTTTGGCGCTGCGCACCGGTATCTCCTCGGAGGCTGGTCGGACAGGATCCGCTCCGAAGGTACTGCCGACGCGCGATCGGCCGGAAAAGCCCGGGCCGCGTCCTGGGCCGGGACGGCCGGGTCCTAGCCGAGCAGATCGGTGAAGGTGTCGGCGAGGTACTGCACGGTCTGGTCGGTCGACAGCCCACGGGTTCCGCGGAGCAGCTCGATGGTCTCGAGTTGGGTGAGGACGTCGAGCGTGAGTCGGGCGACCTGCGCGTCGGCGTCGGTCATCTGGTCGAGTTCGGGGGCGAACATGGCGTCGGTCTGGCGCGACAGCTGCTGTCGGCACCGCTCGAGCCCCTCGGCCACCCGTTCGTCGAGCCGCTCTCGCGCGATGGCGGCCACGTGCACGGTACGAACGTTCTCGAACAGCTCGACGCGCGCGGCACAGAACCGCTCGATCCGCTCGTCGAGTGGCCCCTGGCCGAGCCCGGGGAGGAGGAAGAGCGGCCGCGCCAGGTCGTACTGGCGGTCGATCGCCGCGGCGATCAGGGCGTCGACGTCGTCGAAGTAGCGGTAGACCGAGCGGAGCGAGACACCGGATCGTCGGGCGACATCGTGCACGCCGGGCGAGAGGTTCCCTTCACGGAAGTGGTCGAGGACGGCGTCGAGGACCTTGGTCCGGTTCCGGTCGCGGCGTGCGGTGCGGCCGTCGACCGGCGCCGGGGTGGCCACGAGCGGTGCGCGTTGGCCCTGCGAACTCGTCTGCAT
>JBFIHN010000469.1:0-2728 GCA_041601775.1 Acidimicrobiales bacterium | reverse complement strand
CAGCGAGGTCATCGCGTCACCGGCCAGGTCGGCGAGCGACCGGCCGGTCCGAGCCATGACGTCGAGCACCGACAGGGCGGTGCGCAGCCCGTCGCCGGTCGTCGACACGTCGGTCTGGATGATGTGGCCCGACTGTTCGCCGCCGAGGACGGCACCCGTCTCGGCGAGGCGCTCGAGCACGTGGCGGTCGCCCACCTGGGTGGTCTCGACATGGATGCCGTGCCGCTCCATCCCCTGCCGGAATCCGAGGTTCGACATGACCGTGGCCACCACGGCGTCGTGGGGCAACAAACCACGCTCCTTGCGGTCGATGGCGAGGATGGCGAGGAGGTGGTCGCCGTCGACGACGGTGCCCTTGGCATCGACGGCCACGAGACGGTCTGCGTCGCCGTCGAGCGCCAGACCCAGCCCCGCGCCCGCCTCGCGCACGATGCGCGCCAGGACGTGCGGTGCGGTCGATCCGGCATCGGTGTTGATGTTGACGCCGTCGGGCGAGGCGTGGGCGACCACGACGGTTGCGTCGGTGGCCCGCATCACGTCCGGGGCGAGCATCGACGCGGCACCGTGGGCGCAGTCGAGGACCAGGGAGATCCCGGCGAAGGAGTCGCTGAGCACCGACGCCGCGAGCGAGTCGACATAGGCGGCGGCGAACTCGTCGTCCGCGGCATCGATGACACCGACGTCGTCTCCGTCGGGTCGGTCACGTGCCACACCGGTCACCAGGTCGCGCAGTTCACGCTCGAGTCGCTGTTCGACGTCGTCACCGAGCTTGCGGCCACCGGCGGCGAAGAGCTTGATCCCGTTGTCCGGGTACGGGTTGTGGGAAGCCGAGATCATGGCCCCGGGGATCGACGCCGACGCCGACGCATGGGCGACGAGTGGGGTGGGCACCACCCCGAGGAGGGTGACGTCGACGCCGGCGGACGCGAACCCGGCAGCGAGGGCAGCTTCGAGCAGCGAGCCCGAGACCCGCGTGTCGCGACCGATCAGGACACGCCGATCGTCGAGCGACTCGCCCTCGTCGACGAGCACACGCGCCGAAGCTCGCCCCAATGCCAGGGCGAGCTCCGGAGTGAGTTCTGTGTTGGCGACGCCTCGGACGCCGTCGGTGCCGAACTTCAGCACGCTGGGGACTGCCCTAGCGCTTGGAGTACTGCGGCGCCTTGCGGGCCTTCTTGAGGCCGTACTTCTTGGACTCCTTCTTGCGCGGATCGCGGCGCAGGAGACCTTCGTGCTTGAGCTCACCACGGCGCTCGGGGTCGAGCTCGACGAGCGCACGGGCGAGACCGAGGCTCATGGCACCGGCCTGACCGGTCACGCCGCCACCCTCGATGCCGGCATCGACGTCGTAGTGCTCGGACGCCTCGGCGACCACGAGCGGGGCCAAGGCCAACGAACGCTGTGCCTCGGTCGGGAAGTACTCGGTCACGTCCTTGCCGTTGATGGTGACCTTGCCAGTGCCGGGACGGAGCCGGATGCGGGCGACGGCCCGCTTGCGGCGACCGGTGGACTGGATGAGGGGCTTGGTGCTCACGGGTGCTTCCTTCAGCTCACCCGCGCCTTGGCGCGGGCGTCGATCTCGAGTTGCTTGGGCTTCTGGGCCTGGTGGGGATGCGTGGGGCTGGCGTAGACCTGCAGCTTGGTCAGCATCTGCGCACCCAGGCGGTTCTTGGGCAGCATGCCCTTGATGGTGCGGCGCACGGCCTCGGCGGGCTTGCGCTGCATCGCCTCGGCGTAGCTCTGGCTCTTGATGCCACCGGGGAACCCGGAGTGGCGCCAGACCGTCTTGCGTTCGGCCTTGTTCGACGTCAGCACGACCTTGTCGGCGTTGATCACGATGACGTGATCACCGCAGTCCATGTTCGGCGTGAACGTCGCCTTGTGCTTGCCGCGCAGGACCCGGGCGACCTCGGTTGCGAGGCGTCCGAGGACCATGCCCTCGGCGTCGATGACCCACCACTCGCGGGTGATCTCGCTGGCTTTCGGTGTGTACGTGCGCACGGATGCGACCTGACTTTCGAGACGATGTGCGGAAGTGTTCCGTGGGCGCGGACGCCCACAAGCACGATCGACAACTCTACGTCGGATCTGTGGTAGGCGCCAACCGGGGACGCTCGGGTCGCTAGCGTCACCACGGATGAGCAAGCCACCGCGCCTCACGGCGTTCTCCCACGGCGCCGGCTGAGCGTGCAAGCTCGCCCCAGGCGAGCTGGCGCACGTCGTGCGTCGTTTAGCACCTCCCGGTGATCCGAACCTCCTGGTCGGGGCCCAGACCGGCGACGATGCCGCCGTCTGGCGCCTCTCGGACGAACGCGCCCTGGTGGTCACCGCCGACTTCATCACCCCGGTCGTCGACGACGCCCGGTCCTGGGGCCGCGTCGCTGCCGCCAATGCCGTGTCCGACGTGTACGCCATGGGCGGCACTCCCCTGCTCGCGCTCAACCTGGTCGGCTGGAACGTCGACGAGTTGCCCATCGACCTGCTCGGCGACGTCCTCGAGGGCGGCGCGTCGATCGCGGCCGAGGCCGGGTTCGTCGTCGCCGGCGGGCACACCGTCGACGACCCCGAGCCCAAGTACGGCATGGCTGTGGTCGGCGAGGTGCACCCGGACCAGGTCATGACCAATGCCGGGCTCCGCCCCGGCGACGTCCTGGTGCTCACCAAGCCGCTCGGGGCGGGCATCGCGACGACCGCCGTCAAGCGCGATCTCGCCTCCGACCGACTGCTG
>JBFIHN010000468.1:0-2737 GCA_041601775.1 Acidimicrobiales bacterium | reverse complement strand
TCGGTCAGCGGGTCGGCACCCTTCTGGGTCTTCGGGAACGCGATGACCTCGCGGATGTTCTCCTCGCCGGCCATGAGCGCGACCAGGCGGTCGGTGCCGAACGCGAAGCCGGCGTGCGGGGGCGGCCCGTACTCGAACGCGGTGAGGAGGAAGCCGAACTTCTCCATCGCCTCGTCCTTCTCGATGCCCAGGGCGTCGAACACCCGCTGCTGGATGTCGGGACGATGGATCCGCACACTGCCGGAGCCGAGCTCCCACCCGTTGCAGGTGAGGTCGTAGGCGACGCTGCGGACCTTGATCGGGTCCGACTCGATCAGGCCGGCCTCGAGGTCTTCGGCGTTGGGCATGGTGAACGGGTGGTGCATCGCCTGCGGGCGTCCGTCCGGCCCGAGTTCGTCGTCGAACATCGGGAAGTCGGTGACCCAGAGGAAGTGCAGGCCACCCTCGGTGACGGGCGGCCGCCCGAGTTCGTTGCGGAGCAGGCCGAGGATGCGGCGCACCGTCGGGCGCTCGTCGGCGACGAGGAAGACCATGTCGCCCACCTCGGCGTCCAGGGCGTCGATGGTGGCCGTGGCCTCGGCCGTGCTGAGGAACTTGGCCACGCCGGCGTCGAGCGCCGGGCCGTTCTCGCCGTCGACGACGCGCATCCATGCCAGGCCCTTGGCGCCCCAGAGCTTGGCCTGGTCGACGAGACCGTCGATCTCCTTCCGGGTGAGCGACGTGCCACCTTCGAGCCGGATGCCCTTGACACAGGCCGCCTTGAAGACGTTGGCCTCGGTGTCGGCGAAGACGTCGGTCAACTCGACCAGTTCCATGCCGAAGCGGGTGTCGGGCTTGTCGGAGCCGTAGCGCTCCATCGCCTCTTCCCAGGTCATGCGTGCGATGGTGGGGATCTCCTCCCCCATCACGTCCTTCACCGCGGCGGCGACCGAGTCGGTCACGAAGCGCAGGATCTCCTCCTGGCCGACGAAGCTGCACTCCATGTCGAGCTGGGTGAACTCGAACTGGCGGTCGGCGCGGAGGTCTTCGTCACGGAGGCAGCGCGCGATCTGGAAGTAGCGGTCGACACCGCCGACCATGCACAGCTGCTTGTAGATCTGCGGCGACTGCGGGAGCGCGTAGAACCGCCCGGGATGCTGGCGTGACGGCACCACGAAGTCGCGGGCACCCTCGGGTGTCGACGCGATGAGCAGCGGTGTCTCGACCTCGACGAACCCGTTGCCGACGAACGCCCGACGGATGGCGGCGTTGGCGGCCGAGCGGACCTGCAGGTTGCGCTGCATGCGGGCCCGGCGCAGGTCGATGTAGCGGTGACGCAGACGGATGGTCTCGTCGACCTCGGTACGGTCGTCGATGGGGAACGGCGACGGCGCCGACTTCGACAGCACCTCGACCGTGGCGTCCTGGATCTCGATCTCGCCGGTCGGCAACTTGGCATTGATCGTGCCGTCGATGCGGGGCTTGACGGTGCCGGTGATCCGGAGCACGTACTCGCCCCGGAGGTCGTGGGCGTTGGAGACGACGCACTGGACGAGGCCGCTGCGGTCGCGCAGGTCGATGAAGGCCAGGTGCTCGCCGTGTTCGCGTCGGTTCTCGACCCACCCGGTCACCGAGACCTGCTGGCCGACGTGGTCGCCACGCAACTCGCCGCACCAGTGGGTGCGGAGACCGGCGGCGGGTCCCCAGTTGCTCGGCGAAGGGTTCATCTGGCTGGTCATGTCGTTGCTTCCGTGTCGAGGAGGGTGCGAAGTGCGTTCACGAGGTCGTCGCGAGCGATGGTCTGTTGGTCCGCCCGATCGTCCGAAGCCCGGGCACGGAGGTCGCGGAGGGTGACGGTGCCGGCCGCGGCCTCGTCGGCGCCGACGATGACGGCGGCACGGGCGCCCGAGCGGTTCGCCCCCTTCATCTGTGCCTTCATCGAGCGGCCGTCGAAGCCACGGTCGACCGAGAGGCCGGCGTCGCGGAGTCCTTCGGTGATGGCCCGGGCCTGGCGCCCGTCGGTGACGTCGACGACGTAGACGTCGAGGGCCGATGGCGGCGTCGGGAACGCCCCTTCGGCGTCGAGGTGCAACAGCACCCGTTCGATGCCGGACCCGAAACCGATGCCCGGGGTCTCCGGGCCGCCGAGGGCCTCGGCCAACCCGTTGTAGCGACCGCCACCGATGATGGTCGACTGCGCCGAGTCGAGCGCCTGACTCTGGAACTCGAAGAGCGTGTGGGTGTAGTAGTCGAGGCCGCGCACGAGCCGGGGCTGCACCGTGTGCGCGATGCCGAGGGCGTCGAGCCCCTCGGTCACCCGGGCGAATCGTTCGGCCGACTCCGCCGACAACACGTCGGTGACCTTCGGGGCGTCCTTCGTGGCCTGCATGGTCTGGCGTCGCTTCGAGTCGAGGACCCGCAACGGGTTGCGCTCGATCTTGTCCTGGTCTTCCTCGGCCAGGTCGCCGCGGACCCCGGCCAGGAACTCCCGCAGTGCGGCGTCGTAGGCCGCCCGGTCGTCGCTGCTGCCCATCGAGTTGACGTCGAGCGAGTACTGCTCGGCGCCGAGTGCCTTCAGGTAGCGGTCGGCGAGAGCGATGACCTCGACGTCGATGTCGGGGTCGTCGACGCCCAGCGCCTCGATCCCGACCTGGTGGTGCTGGCGGAACCGGCCCTTCTGGGGCTTCTCGTAGCGGAAGGCGGGGGTGACATACCAGGCCTTCCACGGGACGATCGGACGATGTTCGACGAAGGCACG
>JBFIHN010000467.1:0-2740 GCA_041601775.1 Acidimicrobiales bacterium | reverse complement strand
GCGAGCGCGGCCACGGCCCTCCAGGCCGCCAGGGAATGGGACCGCGACCGGATCGAGGTCGCCGTCCACTGACGGCCGGCCCGGGCTCAGCGGTCGTCGAGTTCGGCGAGGACGTCGTCGGTGTCGGCCCCCTGGGGGCGCCCCGCCCAACGGATCCGTCCGGGCGTGGCCGAGAGGTGGGCGACGAGGCCCTGCATGGGCGTGCCGTCGACGTCGACGATCGAACCCCGGGCACGGACGTGGGGGTCGGCGAGGACGTCGTTCATCGAATAGACGGGAGCGGCAGCAGCTTCCGCCTCGGCGAACGCGACGAGCACCTCGTCCCGCGTCCGGGCACCGATCCACTCGGCCATGCGGGCATCGATCTGGGAGCGTGCGGCGACCCGGCCGTCGAAGCTGTGGAGCGACTCGTCGTGGTCGAGGCCGATGAGCGCCAGCACCCGCCGGGCGACCGATTCGGCCGACGTCGAGACGGCGACCCACCCGCCGTCGCTGCACTGCCACGTGCCACGAGGCACGGTGTAGGGGACGCCGGAACCCAGGCGGGGCTGTTCGTAGCCCTCGACCGCCGCCGCCGACACCAGCGGTCCCATGATCTGCAGCAGCGACTCGAGCAGGTTGACGTCGACCACCTGTCCCACGCCGGAGTGGAGCGCGACCATCGTGGCGAAGGCGGCGGTGAGGCCGGTGATCTCGTCGGTCAAGGCGATCGGTGGCAGCAGCGGTGCGCCATCGGGCTCGCCGGACAACGACGCGAAGCCCGACATCGCCTCGGCCAGCGTGGCGAACCCCGCTCGGCCGGCGTAGGGGCCGGTCTGCCCGAAACCACTGACGCGCGTGATGACCAGATGGGGATTGCCGGCGAGCAGGACGTCCGGGCCCAGCCCCAGCCGCTCGAGTGTCCCGGGCCGGAAGTTCTCGACCAACACGTCGGCGGTCGTGCACAGCCGGAGCAACGCGTCACGCCCCTCCTCCGACTTCAGGTCGAGTTCGATCGTGCGCTTCCCGCGGCCCAGCAGCTTCCAGAAGTAGGTGACGTCGTCGTCGGGATGGCGGCGGAACATGTTCCGTGTGCCGTCGCCGACCCCGGGACGCTCGACCTTGATGACGTCGGCGCCGAAGTCGGCCAGGTAACGCGCGCACGCCGGCGCGGCGAGGACGGTCGAGATGTCGATGACCCGGAGGCCGTCGAGCGCCGGTTTCGCGACGTCGGTCATGTCCCGATCGCGAAGCAGCGGTCGGACAACGCGCCGAAGGAGTACTGCGGGTAGGCGCCGTGGAACATCGACCGGGTCCGTTCGGTCCACGCCAGCGCTTCGGGTGCGGAGATCCGGTGCATGATCTGGAGGATCCCGCCTTCGAAGACCTGGTACTCGGCCCATGCGCCGGGGAAGTCCTTCACGCACGCCACCTCGACGTAGGGAACGTCGCCGGTCGCACGGAAGGTCCGCCGCCGATTCCGGTGGGTGTGCCCGGCGAAGTAGCCCCTGATCGAGTCGTGGGCACGGATCGCCGTCACCAGGGCCTCGGAGGCATCGGGGTGGATGCCGAAGTACCCGTCGGGACGTTCGGAGGACGCGGGGTCCCACGGGTGGTGATGTCCGAACACCAGGACCGGGCGGTCGGCTGCGGCCGCGACGTCGCCCAGCCACTCGAGTTGACCGTCGGACACGGTCCCCGTCGCCCCGAGCGGGATCGTGGTGTCGATGACCGCCAACGTCACACCGGGCAGGTCGATCTGTTGCGTCGGCGTCGCCGCGAAGGTGGCGCCGTAGTAGCCGTCGTGGTTGCCGCGGACGTGGTGGAGGCGGTCCCCGAAGGCCGGGGCGTAGCAGTCGAGGAACGCCTGGTACTCCTCGATGGTCCCGTTGGTGGTGAGGTCGCCCTTGACCACGACGGCGGCGGGATCGATGGCCGCGATCTCGCCCACCGCGGCTTCGTTCATGGTGATCGGGTAGGGCCGCTCGTCCGGCCCGACCGACATCGGCGGCCCGGTGTCGATGCCCTCGAAGTGCCCGCACTCGGTCTCGCCGAAGTGCACGTCGTTGGTGGTGGCGAAGCGACACAGGAGCTCGCCGTCGGGGCGCGGCAAGGTGCGGAACGTGATCCCGTCGACGTCGTGTTCGGTGTCGGGCGCGAGGTCCTCGAACCGACGCACCGTCGTGCCGTCGTGCACGACCGCCATGTCGTGACCGACGGTCGTGACCTCGGTGGTCGGCCGCTCGGCGGTCACGGGGACGGGCTCACCAGGGTCGGCGACGTCGCAGGGGGATCGGCTTGCCCCACCAACGCCCCGAGAACCGCCAACGGGGCACGTCGGGGCCGCCGTCGTCCGCGGCCGGACGCGGCCAGCCCGCCTCGATCGCAGCAGCGATCGCGGCCGCTTCCTCGTCGGTGGGAACCGGGCGGATGTCCATCAGCGTGACGTCCGTCTACAGCGGCACGTTGCCGTGCTTGCGGGCAGGGAGCTCTTCGCGCTTCGACGAGAGCATGTCGAGGGCCGCGTTGATCTTGCGCCGGGTGTCGGCGGGATCGATGACGTCGTCGACGTAGCCGCGGTCGGCGGCGGCGTAGGGGTTGAGGAACTTCTCGGAGTACTCCTCGACCAGCTCGGCCTTCTTGGCATCGGGGTCGTCGGCCTCGGCGATCTCGCGCCGACCGACGATCTCGACCGCCCCGGCCGCGCCCATGACCGCGAGCTCGGCCGACGGCCAGGCGATGGCGTAGTCGGCACCGATCG
>JBFIHN010000466.1:0-2740 GCA_041601775.1 Acidimicrobiales bacterium | reverse complement strand
CGAGCTCGAGGTCGACGCCGCCGACGCGACCTTCACGCTCGACGGCGGTCGCCCGGTCATCACGCCGTCGGTCACCGGCTTGTCGTGTTGCGACCTCGACACCGTCGAGGTGGTCAACGCCGCACTCCTCGCCGGCGAGTCGTCGGTGACGATCGAGCTCACCCGCACCGAGCCCACGCGGTCGACCGAGCAAGCCGAGGCGCTCGGCATCGTGGAGGAGATCGGTGATCCGAGCGCGTTCGGCCCGACCACCAACCACGCCTGCTGCGAGGGTCGGGTGACCAACATCCACCGCATCGCCGACATCGTCCGCGGCGCGATCGTCGAACCGGGCGAGACCTTCTCGGTCAACGGCTTCGTGGGCCAGCGCACCCGAGAGAAGGGCTTCGTCGAGGCAGGCGTGATCTACGACGGCGTGGTCACGGCCGACGTCGGTGGCGGTGTCAGCCAGTTCGCCACCACGCTGTTCAACGCCGCGCTCTTCGCCGGACTCGACTTCGGCGAGTACCAGAGCCACTCGCTCTACATCAGTCGCTATCCCCGAGGCCACGAAGCGACGATCTCCTGGGAGCACCCCGACCTCGAGATCGTGAACAACACCGACTACGGCGTCATGATCTGGCCCGAGTACACCGACACGTCGCTCACGGTGCGGCTCTTCAGCACGCGCCACATCGACGTCTCGATCGGCGAACCGACGTCGGCGCCGTCGGGGAACTGCACCCGATGGACGACCCCGCGGACCCGGACGTATCCCGACGGCCGCACCGACAGCGATACGGTCAGCGCCCGATATCGCCCATCCGAGGGCGTCAGCTGCTGATCGAACCGGTTCGTCGAACCAGAGGGACATTGTCATGAGCGACCTGGAGTTCGAGTCCCGCATGAGCGACAGCGACTCGCTCATGTGGCGCATCGAGAAGGACCCGATCCTCCGATCGACCATCACCGCGCTCACCGTCCTCGATCGGGCGCCGGACCGCGACCGCCTGCTCGACAAGCTGGAGCGAGGGACTCGTCTGGTGCCACGACTGCGCCAACGCGTGGTCGGCAACCTGTTCTCGCTCGCTCCGCCCCGGTGGGAGATGGACCCGCACTTCGACCTCCGGTGCCACGTGCGCTGGACCAACGTCGGCGGCGACGGCACGCTGCGCGACGTCCTCGACATCGCCGAGCCGATCGCGATGCAGGGATTCGACCGTGCGCGGCCGCTCTGGGAGTTCACGATCATCGAGGGCCTCGCCGACGGCAAGGCGGCGATGGTCCAGAAGCTGCACCACGCGATCACCGACGGTGTCGGCGGCATCGCGATCGCCATGCTCCTGCTCGACCTCGAACGTGACCCCACCGGCGACGAGGAGCCGATGCCCCCGCTGCCCGAGGGCAGGGTGCTCTCCCCTGCCGAACGAACGGCCGATGCCGTGGGCCACATCGCTCGCCGCAACCTCGGCATCGCCCGGCGAGCCAGGACCACGGTGACCGGCGCCGCGGTCGGCGCCATGGCCGACCCGTTCGCGGTCGTCCGGGGCGTCGGCGACACGGCCGTCTCGATGGCGCGGATGATGGCGCCCGCGACCGAGCCCCTCAGCCCCGTGATGACCCGACGCTCGCTCTCGGTCCACTTCGAGACGTTGACGTTCCCGCTCGCCGCCATGAAGGCCGCGGCCAAGAAGGCCGACGGTCGCCTCAACGACGCCTTCGTCGCGGGTGTGGCTGGTGGCCTTCGCCGGTACCACGAACGACACGATGCACCGGTCGACGCGCTCCGCATGAACATGCCCATCAACGTGCGGACCGACGAGACCGAGAACGTCGCCGGCAACCAGTTCGCACCGGCACGGTTCCCCGTGCCCATCTCGATCGAGGATCCGCTCGAGGCGATGGTGGCGATGCGCGAGCTCGTCGCCGGCCAGCGCGGCGAGCCGGCGCTCGCCCTGCTCGAGCCCATGTCCGGCCTCCTGAACCGGCTGCCGACCACCATCACCACGTCGGTCTTCGGCTCGATGCTCAAGGGCGTCGACTTCACGACCTCGAATGTGCCGGGCGCCCCGATCCCGGTGTTCATGGGCGGCGCGGAGATCGAGATGATGGTGCCGTTCGGTCCCCTCGCAGGCGCCGCCGTGAACGTCACGCTGCTGTCCAACCGCGACCACGTGCACCTCGGCATCAACTGCGACCTCGCAGCGGTCCCCGATCCCGAGGTGCTCCGCGACTGCATGCAGGCGTCGTTCGACGCCATCCTCGAGCTGGCGTGACCGTCGACAGGACCGCCGACGTCGTCGTCGTCGGCGCCGGACCCGCCGGCGCCGCAGCGGCGATCTCGCTCGCCCGCGCCGGACGCGAGGTCGTGGTGGTCGACAAGGCCACCTTCCCGCGGGACAAGTGCTGCGGCGACGGCATCACCGCGCTCGCCCTCCGTCTCTCCGAACGGCTCGGCCTCGATCCGGCGACGATCCCGTCGTGGACCCCGATCGGTGGGGCGACGGTGAGCGGACCGAGCGGACACGCGATCCGTTTCCCCCTTCCCGGCGGTCCGGGGATCCACGCCGCCGTGGCTCGCCGGGTCGAGTACGACGCCGCGATGGTCGACCTGGCACGCCGGGCAGGCGCCACCGTGCTGGAGGGCCACGCGGTCCGTGGCGCGGCGGAGAGCGACGATCGCGTCACCCTCGACGTCGACGGCCTCGGCCGCGTGCAGTCCCGCTATGTGGTCGCGGCCGATGGGATGTGGTCACCGATG
>JBFIHN010000465.1:0-2762 GCA_041601775.1 Acidimicrobiales bacterium | reverse complement strand
CGCAGTTGGTGTGGGTCGAGACACCGGCCAACCCGATGATGTCGATCGTCGACCTCGAGGCCATCGGCGCCATCGCCGGCCCCTTCACCGTGGTCGACTCGACCATGGCGACGCCCGTGGTCCAGAACCCGCACGACTTCGGCATCGACTTCGTCGTCCACTCGGCGACCAAGGGCATCGCGGGCCACAACGACGCGTTGCTCGGGGCCGTCACCGGCGAGCGGGAGCTGGTCGACGTGATCTGGGGTCACCACGTCATGCACGGCGCCGTGGCGTCGCCCTTCGACGCCTTCCTCGGCCTGCGCGGGATCCGCACCCTGCACGCCCGCATGCGCCAGCAGTGCGAGACCGCCCAGGTGCTCGCCGAACGGCTCGAGGCGCTCGCAGGCGTCGCCACCGTGCGCTATCCCGGCCTCCCCAGCCACGAAGCGCACGCCCTGGCGATGCGGCAGATGCGCACCGGCGGCGCCGTCGTCGTCGCCGACCTCGCCGGCGGGTACGACGCCGGCGTCGCCATGGTCGAGCGGCTCGAGCTCGCCGTCCCTGCGGTGTCCTTCGGCGGCACCGAGACGCTCGTGACCCACGCCGCGTCGATGTCGGCAGCGACCCTCGCCCCCCAGGAGCGCTCGGCCATGGGCATCTCCGACGGTCTGGTGCGCATCTCGGTCGGGCTCGAACACGTCGACGACGTGATCGCCGACCTCGTGCACGCCATCGGCTGAGCAGGCCCGGTCTGCCCGCCCGTGCCCGAGATCATCGAGATCGAGACCTACCGACGTCAGGCCGACCGGATCGTCGGGCGACGGATCGCCGCGGTCCCCGCCCTCGATCCGCTCGGGTTGCGTGGCCAGGACCCCGACGCCGTCCGGTCCGCGCTGGTCGGGGTGCACGTCACCGGGACCGACCGGGTCGGCAAGCTGCTCCTGATCGAGACCGACGGGCCGACGATCGGCCTCCGCTTCGGGATGACCGGGCGGCTCCTGGTCGACGGCGCCGCCGACATCGAACGGCTCGAGTACGGCGGCCAGCGTGACGACCCGGCGTGGGACCGGACGGTGATCGACTTCGACCGGGGAAGCCTGCGCGTCCGGGACCCCCGCCGCCTCGGCGGGCTGGAGCTCGACCCGGACCGTGCACGGCTGGGACCCGATGCCGCGTCGGTGTCGGGCCCGGCACTGCGTCAGGCCCTCGACGGCTCGCGCGCCGCGCTCAAGAGCCGGCTCCTCGACCAGCGGCGACTGGCCGGACTGGGGAACCTGTTGGTCGACGAGACGCTCTGGCGGGCGGGCCTCGACCCGTCCCGCCCGGCCGGCGAGGTGCCCGGCGACGTCGTCGACGCGCTGGCGGCCGCCATCGTCGACACCGTCGCCGACCTCACCGCGCGGGGTGGGAGCCACACCGGCGACCTGCAGCCGGCGCGGGAACGAGGAGCATCCTGTCCCCGCGACGGCACCCCCCTCGAGCGCCGCACGATCGGCGGCCGGACGACCTTCAGCTGCCCGGCCCACCAGCGGTGACCGCACCTGCGGTGTCTGGGTTCGTCCAAGCACCGCCAGTACGCTCGTCGCTCCATGCCTGCCGTCCGCACCAGCGCGAAGCTCCGTCTTCGCATCGCCGTCACCGTGCTGGCCACGGTCGTGGCGTTGGTGCTCTTCACCGGCGGCGGCGCCCGTGCGCAGACGTCGGGCGGGGGTGGTGGCATCTTCGGCAGCTCGTCGTCATCGTCTTCGTCGTCATCCTCGACGGCCCCGACGCCGACGACCGAGCCGGCCGTCACCGTCACGCTCGACTCGACCACGACCACGACGGCCCCGACGTCGACGTCGACGTTCACGCCGACCACGTCCCGTCCGGTGCAGACGACGTCGGCGGTCACCGCCGCGCCGACGACCGCCACGACGGCCGTGCCGGACACGACGACCACGACCGGTCGGAACCTGCTCGTCGCCGGCGACGGGACCGACGGCGCCGAGTCGACGACGACCTCTTCGACGACGCCACCCTCGACGACCGATGATGGTGGCGTGAGCGAATCGACGGTGTTGTGGGCGATCGTGGCGGGCCTGATCGGGGTCGCGGTCCTGATCGGCGTGTGGACGTACCGGTTCTGGGCGTCGACGCGGCCGGGATCCCCCGAACCCTCCGGCGTCGTGGTCGGGTCACGGGCGGAGCGCCCCGGTGACGACGACCCGACCACCGTGTTCTAGTTTCTGGCCATGGCTGACTCCTTCGACGTCGACGCGATGATCCAGCGGTTCAAAGAGCGTTCACTGGCCGTCAAGAAGCGCAACCTCCCGCCGGTGGCGGGGGAGGAGCGTGCGCGGTTCATCGAACAGGCCCAGACCGATTTCCGGGACTACGCCATCATCGGCGACGCCGAAGGGTCGATCGAGGACGGGATCCTGCACCTGCGGATCGACCTGCGGCCGAAGTCGTCGTGACGCGATTCCGCACGGTCGGACTGGCGCGCTACATTGACCGACTCCTGCGGGCGTAGCTCAGCTGGCTAGAGCGCAACCTTGCCAAGGTTGAGGTCGCCGGTTCGAACCCGGTCGCCCGCTCCATCGAATCCCCTGCTCCGGCAGGGGATTCGTCGTTTTGGCCCGCCGGCCCGGCCGGCCAGCGACGCCGGACGCCACGGTGAGCAGGGGCAATAGGGTGATTTGCCGGAAACCGGGGGGTTTGGTGGGGTACGCTTGTCATGAACCGTTGCATTCCTCGGTTCTGGCGGGGAAAGAGGAGGTCACATGCGGACAAGTGCG
>JBFIHN010000464.1:0-2763 GCA_041601775.1 Acidimicrobiales bacterium | reverse complement strand
GCCAGTCGTCCCACGAGGATCGACGTCCGCGACACCGGTGACGCGAGCAGTCGGTCGAAGAAGCCGATCTCGATGTCGTTCGCCATCTCGGTTCCGGCCTGGGTCGATCCGAACAACACGCCCTGGAGCACCGTCGCGGGGAGGAGGAAGTCGAGGAACGAGTCGAACTGTGCGGCGAAGGCTGGTTGGGCGCTCGTGATCCGGTCGAACGCCGCAGCGTTGAGCGCGCAGAAGAACAACGGGAAGAAGAGCGACGGGACGAGGACCTGGGGTTGGCGCAGCATCGAGAAGACGGCGCGGCGCGACAGCTGGAGTGACTGGCGGACCGCGTGGGGACGGTTCGGGACGACGGTCGTCGCCGTGCCGGTCGTCACGAGGCGCGCAGCGGTGCCGACCGCCGACGCGGATTGGTCGGTGGGGTGTCGTCCGTCGGCGGTGGTTCCTCGGGGCGGCTGCCGGTACCCGCCTCGGTGTCGTCGGCGCCTTCGAGCCGTCGGCCCGTGGCCTCTGCGAACACGTCGTCGAGCGTGGGTGCGTTGAGCTCCATGTGGACCACGGAGATCCCTGCCTCGTCGAGGGCGCGCACGACGCTCGTGAGGTCCTGCGCGCCACCGTCGAGGCCGATGCCCAGCATGCCGGGTTCGACGGTCCGCTCGCTCCCGAAGCGAGCGAGGACCTCGGCCGCAACGCGCTCGTCGGCGTCGACCGCCACCATCAGCGTCGGTGACCCGACCTCGTCCTTCAGCGCACGCGGGGACCCCTTCTTCACGATCCTGCCGTGGTCGATGATCGCCACACGACCAGCGAGCTGGTCGGCCTCCTCGAGGTACTGCGTGGTCAGCAGGACCGTGGTGCCGCGTTCGCGGTTGAGGTATCGCACCTCCTCCCACAGCGCCATGCGGCTCATCGGGTCGAGGCCGGTGGTCGGCTCGTCGAGGAACAGCACCTCGGGCTCATGGACGAGCGAGAGCGCGAGGTCGAGCCGTCGACGCATCCCTCCGGAGTAGGTGCCCACTCGTCGGTCGGCGGCCGCCGTGAGCCCGACACGCTCGAGGAGCTCGCCGCCTCGGCGGTCGGCGATGGCGCCAGGGATCCCGAAGAGCACCGCCTGGAGACGGACGAGTTCGGTTCCCGTCATCAACGGGTCGATCGCCGCATCCTGGAGGGCGACGCCGATCCGCTTGCGCACCTCACCGGCGTCTCGCACCACGTCGAACCCCGCCACGCTGGCGGTCCCGTCGGACGGTCGCAGGAGCGTGGTCAGCATCCGGACCGTGGTCGACTTGCCGGCGCCGTTCGGGCCGAGGAAGCCGAAGACCTCCCCGCGCTGCACGGCCAGGTCGACGCCGTCGACGGCGACGAGGTCGCCGAAGCGGCGAACGAGGCCCCGGGCGGAGATGATCGCACCGTCGTCCGTCGGTTCGTGCTTCCGTCCCATGCGGCGGAGCCTACGACTCCTCCGGATGGCCGCCGCACGTGCAGCCGTCCCGTAGGCGAAGCCTCACGCCGTCGGAGGGACGGCGGGCGCCAACGCGGTGTCGAACGCGTCGATGATGTGCTCGGCCCACAGCGCGTAGCCGGCACCCGAGGGATGGAACCGGTCGGCTGCGAGGAAGTTGCGCAGGTCGCGTCGACGGATCCAGTCCGGCCGTCGGCGCACCGACGCGTAGTGCACGTCGTCGCGGTCGTGCGCGATCTTCCGCAGGACGAGGTCGAGCCAGAGTGCGCGGACGGAGGCGATCGTCCGCAGGGGTCGGGGGAGTCGGATGGCATCGCTGAGCTGGGGTATCGACACCAGGACCACGGGCACGCCTGCCGCCGCGAGCACGATCCGGTGCACATTGGCCCGGAACCGGTGGCGGGGCGTGAACGCCGAGATGTCGTTGGCCCCGACGGTGATGCCGATGGCGTCGATGCGCTGGCCGATCTGACCGAGGCCGTGTCGGAGTTGGTGCAGCGCCGGCAGCTGTGTCCGGATCACGTCCTCGCTGGTGGCACCGGGAACGGCGAACACGTGGAGCCGGGTGTCCTGGTTGCGGCCGGTGGCGACCAACCGGGGGATCGACAGCTCGGGGGAGATGGCGCCCATCCCGGCGGCGAGGCTGTCACCCAGCCACACGACCCGACACAGCACGTCGTTCTCGCCGCCGACGTGGCCGTCGAGCGGCGTGGTGATGTAGGGCTCGTTGGAGACCGCCAGCCGCGCCTGGAGGTAGGCGATGGCGCTGATGGCGCTGACCGCGCCGGCAGAGATCCCACCGGCGATGACACCGTTGCGCAGGACGCGCGCGGGCGGGGGCGGTGGCGGCAGATGCCGTGCGGGAAGGCGCGGCGACCACCGCACGGAGCTACCGCTGGCCGAGCAGCTTGCGGTTCTTGAGCTGCGCCTTGACGAAGTCGCGGTTCATGAACGCGATGTAGTCGAGCGGGATCTCCTTGGGGCAGGCCTCGGTGCACTCACCGTGGTTGGTGCACGACCCGAAGTACTGCTCCATGGTCCCGACCATGCCGAGCACCCGTTGGTGCCGCTCGGCCTGGCCCTGGGGGAGCAGGTTGAGATGCTCGATCTTGGCCGAGGTGAACAGCTGTGCCGCCGAGTTGGGGCACGCGGCGACGCAGGCCCCACAGCCGATGCAGGCCGCAGCGTCGAACGCCGCGTCGGCGGCGTCCTTCGGGACCGGGATCAAGTTGGCGTCGGGGCCGGCGCCGGTCGGCGCGGTGATGTAGCCACCGCTCTCGACGATGCGGTCGAACGGCGAGCGG
>JBFIHN010000463.1:0-2770 GCA_041601775.1 Acidimicrobiales bacterium | reverse complement strand
GACCTCGAAGGCGTGGTGACCGGACGGATCTTCCGTGGCGGGAGCGCATTCGCCGTCGTGGAGGCGGCGGAGCGCCCGGCGCTCGATGTCCGCGCCGAGCCGGGTTGGCACGTCGGCGACCGGGTCCGCCTCGCCGTCGACCCCGGCGCCGTGCACGTGATGGCCCGCTGACCCTCCCCAACCTCACCAAAACCTGTTCTGGTGAACGATCACGTCATCTGGTGGTCACATCGACCCACCAGAACGGGTGGGGGTGGGGGTTGGGGTGGGGGTTGGGTGTGGGTTGGGGGTCAGACCTGGGCGCGGCCGCGTTCGGTGACGGCCTTGCGGCGGGCCTCGAGGTCGGCGCCGTCGCGTCCGCCGGATTGCCATTCGCCAGCCACCCGGCCTTCGATCGCCCAGGCCTCCTCGCGGTCGACGAGCACGCCGGCCTCGTAGGTCGCCAGCATCTGGCGGACGGCCCGCTGGTCGTTGGTCGCGATGTCGGCGGCGAGTTGCTGGGCGAAGGGCACGCAGTCGTCGTGGGCGACGACGTGGTTGACGAGTCCCCAGTCGAGCGCCGTCTGGGCATCGAGGAAGTTGCCGGTCGTCGACAGCTCCTTGGCCCGCCGGAAGCCGATGGCCTCGGGCAGCAACACGGTGAGTCCCCAGCCCGGCATGATCCCCATACGGGCGTGGGTGTCGGCGAACGCGGCCTTCTCCGAGGCGACGAGGAAGTCGCACGCCAGGGCGACCTCGAATCCGCCGGTGACCGCGACGCCGTTGACGGCACCGATCAGCGGCTTGGTCAACGGGGGAACGGGGCCGCGTTGGGACGAGGTCTCGCCCGCGGCGCCGGTCTCTCCGAGCGCAGCGCCGGCGGTCGACGCCAGCTCCTTCAGGTCGAGGCCGGCACAGAAGGCGGGATCGGCACCCGTCAGGACGATGGCGGCGACGGCCTCGTCGGCCTCCAGTTCGGCGACCGACTTCCACAGCGCTCGGCGGAGCTCTTGGCTCAACGCGTTGCGGGCCGACGGGCGGTTCATGGTCACGGTCGCCACGGCGCCGTCGCGGGAGACGAGAACGGTGTCACTCATGTGCGGTACTCCAGGGGAAGGTCGCCGAGACGGACGAGCATGGATGCGATCCACACGCCCATCGCGGAGAAGTGGTCGTCGAGTTGTGAGCCGTCGGTCAGGGCCTTGTCGTCGAGTTCGTACTCGCCCTCGAAGCCGAACTCCATGGCGTGGCCGGTCGCCGTGAGGTCGTCGGTGTAGGCGGTCTCCACCGTCGGTGCGGTCCGGCCGAGACGCACGCCGCCGATCGGTGCGCTCTCGCTCGGCAAGGCATCCATCACCGACGACGGGGTGGGGAGCGACGACAGGTCCTGGAGGCGCAGCACGATGCTGATCTCGATACGCGGCGGTTCGTCGGTCTCCTCGGTGCGGAGCCACGATCGGAACGCGCTCTGCGACCACGTCGACCAGTCGAGCGTGATGTCGGCCCGGACCCGCGGCGGTGTGCCCTCGCCCGGCAGACCGTACGAGGTCTCCCAGGTGGTGTCGCCGGTGAGGACGTCGAGCTGGAAGTGTTCGTCGGGCGACGTCCGTTCGAGGAGTGCCTCTTCGAGGGCATCGCGCAGCGCACCGATGGCATCGGTGAAGACGTGGTCGAGCATGTGCGCGTCGACTCTAGGAGTCGACGCTCTCGAGCTGCGTGGCCGCGTGCTCCCATTCGGCCATCAGCGATGCGGCCTCGTCCTTGGCCGCGTCGTGCCGGCGCTGGAGCTCGACCAGCTTGCCGGTGTCGGCGTACACGTCGGGGTCGGCGAGCTCGGCCTGCAGGACGGCGACCCTGGCCTCGGCCTGTTCCCACTTCTTCTCCAGCCGGTTGACCTGCTTGCGCAGTTCGCGGTTCTTCTGGGGGTCGGTGGCCGGCTTCTTCTTCGGCGTCGGCGTCGGCGACGGTGTGGCCGCCTTCTGGGTCTTGGCCTGCTTCTTGGCGGCGCGGTTCTTCGGCGCGGTCTTCTTCACGTCGCGTTCGTTGCCGGCCGTGTCGCGGCGGGTGGTCGGTCCCGTCGGGTTCAGGACCGACTCGGGCACGCCGTGGTGGAACACCGCCGTCCCGTCACGGACGTCGACGACGTCGTCGGCCACCGACCGGATCAGGTAGCGGTCGTGGGTCACGAGCAACACGGTGCCGGGGTAGACGCTCAGTGCGTCTTCGAGCATGTCGCAGCTCGCGAGGTCGAGGTGGTTGGTCGGTTCGTCGAGGATCAGGAGCCCGGCCGGCTCGGCCATCACCTTGGCGAGCGCGAGACGGGTGCGTTCCCCACCGGACAGGACACCGACCCGGCGCTCGACGGCATCGTCGCGGAACCCGAACGAGGCGAGGTAGGTACGCAGCGACTTGCCACGCGGGGTGTCGGAGCCGATGCCGTCGCGTGCGACCTCGAGCACCATCTGGTCGGGATCGAGTTCGTCGGCCTGGTGCTGTTCGAACCGGGCCACGGTGACGCTCTGACCGACCTCGGCCGTTCCCTCCATGGGCGGGAGGTCGCCGAGGAGCATCTTCAGCAGGGTCGTCTTGCCGGCACCGTTCGGTCCGACGAGCGCGAGCTTCTGGCCCCGTTCGACATGGATCGACACGCCACGGAGCACCGGGCTGTCGCCGTACCCGGCCGTCATGTCCTTCAGCTCGGCGACCACTCGAGAGGTCCGCGGTGGCTCCGGGAACTGGAACCGCGCCTGGAGTTCCTTGCGCTCGGGGACCTCGATCTTCTCCAGCTTCT
>JBFIHN010000462.1:0-2778 GCA_041601775.1 Acidimicrobiales bacterium | reverse complement strand
CCGCCGGGCAGGTTGCGCAGTTGTCCGCCCAGGAACACGGTGATCACCAGCAGGACGAGCGGCGCCGCGAACCAGGTGATGGTCCGCACCGGTCGCTCGGACCGCGTGGCGAACACGTGTGACATGGCGCGGGCGACCTCGCCGATGCCGATGGCGGCGAGGAAGTACACCACCAGGTACCAGAACGGCAGCAGCCGGGCGTTCCACAGACGGCCCTGGGGCACGTACACGAACGCCAGCGCCAACCCGAGTCCCAGGATGACGAGCGCCGAGCCCACCCGGTGCTTGAAGGCCAGCGAGAGCACGGCGCCGACGAGTGCCAGCGCTGCGATCACCTTGAGGTCGCCGGGGACGAGTTCCGGCCACACCGACTCGACGAACCAGGTCCAGATCGAGGTGCCCTCGGCGTGGACGGCGATCTTCGCCCAACCCATGTCGTTGAGGTAGGTCCGCCGCCAGAAGAACGGGAGCACCCACCACGACGCGAGCAGCGCGGCCACCACCCCGGTCGACAGGAGCCACCACACACGCGCCACACCGACGGTCGGGCCGAGCGACGGATCGTCCGCCTCGATGGCGTCTTCGGGTCCGAGCCGCGACCACCACAGCGTGGCGATCACGACCGTCGCCACCGCCGACACTGCGAGGATCGGACCCGTGGTGGCGAATCCGGTTCGCCACGCGGCCAGAGCGGCCAGGTCGACGACCGCCAGCGCACCCAGGGCCACGAACCCCGCACGCCATCGACCGGCGCGTGTCGACGTGGGGACCTCGTTGACGACGTGGACGACCACCATCGCGGCTGTCGCGGCGAGCGCGAAGAACGCCGGGATGAGGTGGCAGAGCCCGACCAGGGCCAACAACAGCGCCGCGGTGGCCCGGTGGGTGCCGGTCCGGAGTCCGTGCACCAGCACGCCGAGGTAGGCGATCGCCAGGGCCAGACTGATGGAGAAGGCGAACTCCCCCGCCATGGTCGAGGCGATGTTCCCGCCGTAGATCGTGAAGTTCTTGTCGAAGAGGAACGCGAGCGTGGCGACGGCGAGCAGGGCCGGTGTGGGGTACGGGAAGCGGGCCAGGCGCCCGAAGACGAACGCGGACACGGGCATGGCCACGACCCCGGCGACGGTCACCAGCTTGAACGACGGGCCGTAGGGCATGGCGATACCACCGACGGCGACGACGACGGCCACTGCACCCAGGAGCCTGGCCCTCGGATGCCGGCCGACCCGGATGGCGAGCACACCGGCCACGACGGCCACCACCATGGCGACGAACGCCACGCCCGTGTCGAACGCGAACCAGACGCCGAGGATGCCGAGGAGCACCAGCACGACACCCGAGCCGACGGCGCTGGATCGCCGCGCCCCCGATGCCACGCTGCTGACGGCGAGCGACGCGGCGGCGCTCACCAGCGAGGCCGCACCAGCGACACCGGCGTTGAGCACGACCATCGCCAGGAACGGGACCACCATGTAGAACTGGAAGACGGGGAAGCCGGCGTACCAGTCAGGCGTCCACCCGGCGAGGCGGAAGTCCGACAGCAGCACGTCGCGCAGGTAGCCGAACGCCCACACATGGGCGCCCATGTCGCCGCCGGCCGGCGTCGTCTCGGCGAGGATCAGCTCGGGGTGGAGTTGCCAGAACACGAACAAGGAGCAGGCGGCGACCACGAGGACGTCGATCGTGCGACGGATGGGTCCGTCGTCGGTCTGCGGCGGCGGTGGCGCCTCGTCGTCCGGCGTCTGGTCCGCGGGCACGACGTCGACCGGGTTCCCCGGGGCGAGGTCGAGCGCGTCGTCGTCTCCAGCCCGGCCGGACCGGCCGCTCTCGTCGATCATGCTCATCGGCCGATCATCTTCCCATGGACGGATGACCGCGCCCGTTCAACCGCGGGAGAGGAGCAGGACCACCGTCGTGGCGTTGAAGCCGACGTGGGCCCAGATGTTCATGCCGAGGCGGCCCGTGCGCCGAGCGATGATCGACAGCACCAGCCCGAACGCGGCCAGCGCCGGGAACTGCAGCGCCTGGAAGTGGCTCGCGCCGAACAGGAGCGCGGTGACGATCATGGTGGGCCAGATCGGCAGCTTGCGGGCCATGGCTCGCTGCAGGAACCCGCGGTAGAAGACCTCCTCGGCGAGGGGAGCGCCGACGACCACGACCAGGACGAGCACCAGGACACCGATGCCGGTCGCCTTGTCGGTGATCTCGCGCGCCGGTGCCTCCAACTCCTCCTGATCGATGTCGGTCAACAAGAAGACCGGGAGCGTCACCAGGGGGACGAGCACGAACTGGCAGGCGATGCCGATGGCCAGTCCGATGGGAGCGTCGCGCCGCGTCATCCGGAGTCCGAGTTCGTGGACCGGGCCCCGTCCTCGACGCCAGGTCGACAAGAGCGGGACGCCCAGGAGACCGAGCCACAACGGCACCTGGAGGAGGGCGACCTCACCGATCGTGAGCGATTCGGTCGTGAACTCGTCGGCTGCGATCCCCTTGGCCGACGCGAAGACGACCAGTCCGATGAACGATGCGATCTGTGCGACCACGAACGCGCCCAGGACGTCGACCGCTCCCCATCGTGGGGCGGTCGCGGCGGCGTCGACGTCGACGTCGCCCGCGGAGTCGGTCGCAGTCACCGCGTCAGGTTATCGAGGCGGCCAGAACCGCCGACATCGCCCCGTCTGCTCAGGAGGCGAACCGGTCGCGGATGTCGACCACGGCCGCCGTCACCCGCTCGTCGACCAGCGACCACCCGTTGGGGACCGACAGCCGCGCGGCGTG
>JBFIHN010000461.1:0-2790 GCA_041601775.1 Acidimicrobiales bacterium | reverse complement strand
CGCGTGGCGCGGGGATGGCGGAGCCCCAGCGCTCCCGCCAGGGCGAGCATGGCCCCGGGGAGCACGAAGAACCAGGGGAAGAGCGGGAACGGGGGCAGCGCGGCGACGCCCCGGTAGTTCGCCAGGTTGGCGTCCATGGTGTCGAGCATCGACCCCATGTCCTCGGCGATCCCGGGGTACTGCTCGATGAAGTCACCGACGGCCGGATGGTCGGCGACCAAGCCGTCGTCGAGGGTCGCGTCGAGACGCACGACCGCGGCACGGGTGTCGTCCATCTGGGCCAGGTAGCCGCGGAACTGGGCCAGCTCGCCTTCGTCCATGTAGGGGGCGAACCCGTCGATCATGTCGCCGCCCTTGGGGGCGCGCTCGAACATCCCGAACGCCAGGGGCGCGACCGCAAGGCCGAGGCCGAGGACCACGACGGCGATCGCGGGCCACCGGCGTGGCGCAACGGTGCCGGTCACAGCGAGTCCGGGTTCTGGCGGATGGCCTTGTCGGTGAGGATGTAGCCGGCGATCGCGGCCAGTCCCAGGACCAGGACCAGCAGGATCAACCAGGTCGGCGCTTCCCGTCCGCCCGTCACCTCGGCCGCGACGGCCACCTCGTCCGCTGTACCGGTCTCACCGACGTCGCCGACCGACACCGGCGTTCCCGCCACTGCCGCTGCCGCCGACGTCGTCGTCGACTCCGATGCCGGTGACGTGGGACCGGCGGCGGCGACGGCCGGGACGGTGGCGGTGTCCGCCGTGTCGTTGGCCAGTGGTTGGCTCGCCGGGGCCGTCGTCGGCACGCTTTGGCCGGCGGCGCGCAGCGTTCCCTCGAGATGCCACACGCCCGTGAACTTGTCGAATGGCCCGCCCTCGATCTGGCTGGCCCACTCCAAGGTGTAGGCGCCCGTGGCCGGGTCGAAGGTGCCGGTGGGCGCCGCGGTCAACCCGGGGGTCGCGTTGTCGGGCTTGGGTGCACCCTGGTTGAAGTCCTGGTCGTTCCACGCTGCCCCGATGGCCTGGAGGTCACCCTGGAGCGACCCGCCTTCGGCGGTGATGCGGGGAGCCGGCACGTCGGTGCCGGTCTGCGGGTCGGTCGGGTTCGAGGCGACGGCGAAGCCCACACCGAAGAACATCGTCGGCTCGATGATGCGGTCGGCGCGACCGTTGCCGTTCCCATCGAAGGGCGGCGACGGCGCCGGCTGATAGCCGCCGAGCGCGAGGCCGCCGTCGGTTCCCGGAGCCAACAAGGTGTACGTCTGGTCGTCGCAGGTGGAGTCACCGTTGGAGACGAAGGGCCCCGATGCGGTCCCGGTGGGCAGGATCATGCGGAACGTGGATCCGGAAGCCGCGCCGTCGACGCAACTCCCTGCGTCCACACCGAGCGTCCCCTCCAGCGGTACCGCGGCCGGCGCCGCCGACGTCGTGCCCGCGGCGAAGGCGAAGGAGCCGACGAGCGCGAGCGCGACCGTGGCCGAGGAAAAGAGGCGTCTCACCCGCCCCTTCGTAGCGAACCGACAAATGCCTTACAAAGTACGAATGGTGCGCCCGGTCGCCCGCGCACCCTCACGGGACGGGGCGGGAGGCATTGCGCACGGCGTAGAGGACCGCCCAGGAACACAGCGTGACCACGGTGAGGGCGAAGGCGAGGAGCCACCGCCAGATCTCGGCGAGGGCCGGTCCGGGCGTGGCCGACGAGAGCGCGACCTCGACGGCGAGGAAGCTCACGAAGGCGACGCCGAGCACCGACCAGACCTTCCAGCGTCCGATCCGCCGGACCATCAGCACGATCTCGTCGAGCAGCAGCCGCCACAACGGCAGCGGGCACGGCAGCGGGCGGCGTTGGTCCCTGGCCATCGCCCGTCTCACCCCCAGGTACGCCGCTCCGAACAACAACACCTGTACGACCTTACGGTCGAAATGCCGCGGTCACACTCGGTCGAACTCGGCGTCGATTCCGGCGCGGAGCATGTCGAGGTCGGGAACGATGTCCGGGTCGGCGAACAGCCCGACGTTGAGCGAACCGTTGTAGGACAGCACGCCGACCGAGAGCCCCAGGTTCCCGCCGAGGGGCACCACCGGCAAGGCGTCGAGCATCTCCGCGCCCATCGCGTAGAGGGCGAAGGGCGGACCGGGAACGTTGGTGATCACCAGGTTGACGAGTCCCTGGCGGTGGACGGCGAGGCTCACTGTCCGGGTGATGGCAGCCGGGAGGAAGTCGACCGCGTGGAGGAGCATCGCCGACGAGCGCGCCGCGCCGCTGGCCTTGCGCTCGGCCAGGTCCGAGGCGATGGACCGCAGGCGAGCGACCGGGTCGTCGATCCCGACCGGGATCGGCACGAACAGCGACCCGACCTGGTTCCCGATCTCGCCGTCACCAGCGTGCATGGAGACCGGGATCAGTGCCCGCAGGGCGAAGCCGTCGTCCTCGGGCAGGTCGCCCCGGGCCTCGAGCCACCGACGCAGACCGCCGGCGACGGCGGACACCACGAGATCGTTCACCGTGGCGTCGTGGGCGTGGGCCGAGGCCCGCGCCGCTTCGAGCGATCGGCGCACGACGGTCAACTCCCGCCGGTGCCCGACCTGCTGGTTCAGCGGGCTCTCCGGAGCGCTTCTCGGCTGCGACAGTCCGTCGCGGAGGTCGCGGAGATCACGGGCGAGATCGGTCGCGGACGAGACCGGGTGCAGCAGCCGGCCGATCGCTGCACCCACCGCGTCGACCGGCGGCCGAAGGCTCCGGGCGATCTCCGCCGCCAGCCGGTCCGCTGGTCGCGGCAGCGGTGCCGGAGACCACGGTGACGGG
>JBFIHN010000460.1:0-2793 GCA_041601775.1 Acidimicrobiales bacterium | reverse complement strand
GTCGGCCGTGGTGCGGACGTGCTCCTGGCCCTGGATCGGTCCGTAGGTGGTGCCGTGGATGCCTTCACCGTTGGCGTCGAGCCACCGTCCGACGTCGCGGAGGGCGTCCTGGAACTCGGGCTGGATCGAGCCGTCGCCCCGGGGACCGACGTTCATCAACAGGTTGCCGCCCCGCGAGGCGATCTCGACCAGGTCGCCGACGACGTCGGCGCCGGTCTTGCAGCGCTCGAGGTCGGGGTTCCACGCCCACTGGCCGCCGAAGGTCATGCACGCCTCCCAGGGCAGGAAGTCGTCGGCGTCGGGAACGCTGGGGTCCGGCGGCGCGTCGAGGTGCATGCGGATCACGGGCGCGACCTGGTCGACCAACTCCTCCCAGTTGTCCATCTGGATGAGACCGAAGAGCATCGTCGGGTCCATCGGCGCGTAGGTCGACCGACGCGGGATCGACTTGGGCACCGACTGCTCGGGCGTGAGGAAGTCGGCCCGGATCGGGACGGGGACGTCGGCGGCGAGGCCGCCGAGGCGATCGTTGATCAGGGCGTCGGGCTGGTGCTTGCGCACGAGGGAGTGGAAGCGCTCGATGTCCCACTGCGGACCGAAGCCGATGTCCCACCACCACGAGTAGAGGTCGCCGTAGTCGGTGCAGAGCTCCTCGACCTGGCGCTCCATGCGATCGAGGAACCCGGCCCACTCGGGCCGGTCGGGCTCCCCCAGGAAGTTCTCGGGCAGGGGCCGGCTGCGGTCGCAGTATCCGTCGTCGTGGAAGTCGGGGGCCGAGAAGTAGGCCCCGAACCCGACGCCGCCGGCGCGGCAGGCGTCGGCGACCTCGCGGACGACGTCACGGCCGACGGGGGTGTTGGTCGTCTTGTAGTCGGTGGTGTCGGTGTCGAAGAGCGCGAAGCCGTCATGGTGCTTGGTCGTGAGGACCAGGTAGCGCTGGCCGGCGGCGCGGACGAGGTCGGTCCACTCGGCGGCGTCGAAGCGCTCGGCCGTGAACTGCTGCGGGAAGGCCTCGTACTGGTCGAGGGTCACCGGCCGGACCGGCATCTCGATCTCCTCGACACCCAGCCGGTGCAGGGCCTCGATGAACCGGCGTTGCAGTTCGGGGCCGAGCATGACCGGCCACGAGGCCTCGATGCCGCCCACGGCGTAGGCGCCCCAGTGGACGAACATGCCGAACTTGGCGTCGTCGAATCGCGAACGTGCGCTTCCCCCGGTTTCCATGGCGGCGGATCCTATAGGATCTCGGATCGATGTCCAGTTCGACCGATTTCCGGGACACGTCGCTCCCCGTCCGTCCGACCCGGGCCGCCCTGGTCGACGACGTCTACGAGGCCATCAAGGGATGGATCATGGACTCGGTGCGCGAGCCCGGGGTCAAGGCCAACATCGATGCCCTGGCCCGATCGCTCGAGGTGTCGCACACCCCGGTCCGCGAAGCGCTCGCCCGGCTCGCCGCCGAGGGGTTCGTGGTCAAGGAACCGTCGCGGGGCTACACCGTCACGCCACCGCTCGACGCGGCCCAGGTCGCGGACCTCTACGAGTTCCGCCTGTTGCTCGAACCGTGGGCCGCCGGACGCGCCGCCTTCCGCAGCGACGCCGAGACCGAGCGACGGCTGCTCGCCGAACTCGCCACCTGCCCCGAAGCCCCCGACGCCGACACCTACGAGGCCTACCGGGCCATCGCCGCCCACGACGAGCGTTTCCACGACCTGGTGCTCGAGCTGGCCGGCAACGACGAGGCCCGGCGCGCCTTCGCCGGCACCAACTGCCACCTCCACATCTTCCGGCTCAGCTACGGCCGCGGCATGGGCATGCGGGCACTGCACGAGCATCGGGTGGTGGCCGACGCCATCATCGCCGGCGACGACGTGGCGTCGTCCGCCGCCATGGAACTGCACCTCACCCGGTCGCGCGACCGCATCGCCGAGGTGCTCGTCACCGACCGGTGATGCCGAGCGCCGCACGGTCGGCCGGGTCGAGCTCGCCGAGCGTCTGCTCGCACTGGGCGACCGGCACCTCGACCACGTCGACGGCGACGCTGGCCTTGTCGAGACCCGCCGACCGCCATCCCCGCAGTTGCACGCCGCCGTTGCGGCGGACGTGGGCGCTGCCGGCGTCGTAGAGCGGACGGACCCGGAGCACCCAGGGGTCGGTCGACCGCAGCACCACACAGGGTCGGTGCTTGCCGGGGGCGTCGTCGCCGTCACGGGTGAAGGGCAACCAGGCGATCAGCACCGTCCCCGGCGGTCGTGCCGGATGGGCGTGCGGTCGCGACGCCTTCGCGCGCGGACGACGGGCGGGAACATGGTCGACGAGGTCGGTCACGACCCAGCGGAAGCCGTGGCGTTCGACCGCGAGCACGACCACGTCGTCGGCGCGCATGTCGGCCGGTGCCCCTTCGAGATCACCGGCGATGTCGGGGTCGTCGGTCGACTTCCAGACCGCGGTGCCCGCGACGGGGACGCCGATGATCCGGGCCGTGATCACGCTGCGGGCCACGACACCGATCCTGCCAGGCGTGCGCCCGCACTACGGTCCGCTGCGGAGGGCGCACGATGACGTTCACGGGATTTCCGGTCGAGGCGATCGAGTTCTTCGAAGGGCTCGAGGCCGACAACACCAAGACCTTCTGGGTCGAACACCGGCCGATCTACGACGAGTGTGTCCGCGCGCCGATGGCGGCCCTGTTGGATGACCTGGCGGGACGCTTCGGCGAGGGGAAGATCTTCCGCCCCAACCGCGACATCCGCTTCAGCAAGGACAAGTCCCCGTACAAGACGAACATCGCGG
>JBFIHN010000459.1:0-2803 GCA_041601775.1 Acidimicrobiales bacterium | reverse complement strand
CGACGGCGTTTCCGAGTCGTCGGAGGGCCTCGAGCCCGCGGCGACGGATCATGACCGACCGCGGCCGACGCGCCGGCCCTGCATGGCGAGGTAGGCGAGACCGACGAGGAGGAGGCCGGCGATCATGCCGCCCACGAACACCACGACCGACGAGATCTCGCCGTCATCGGGTCCGGAGTCATCGGCCGGGCCGATGGCGTTCGGGGCGGGTTCGGGGTCCGTCGCGGTCGTCGCCCCGGCATCGATGCCATACGGGCTGGCGACGTCCTGCCAGCCGGCGTTGGCGTCGATCGATGCCACCAGTGCGTCGGTGAGCGGTTCGACGGTGATGTCTCGTGGCTCGGCGACGGCATCGGTCCGGGTGGAGTCGACGAGCCGGTCGTCGTCGATCCGGTTGTTCTCGATGACCGCGGCGGGGAACCGGTCGCCTTCGCACTTGTCGCCGTCGATGTAGCGGATCGAGCGGGTGTTGGCGCCATGGTCGAACTCGTTGGCCTCGATCCAGGCGTGACCACCGCAGTCTGCGCGCATGCCGTACCCCGAAGCCTCGTCGTAGCCCCAGTTGCGCAGCACGTTGTTGACGACGGTGTAGTTGCCTTGGCGCATCATCGGGTTGCGTTCGCCCGTGTTCTCGAAGCGGTTGTGGTGCACGGTCATGTCGACGAGGGGTTCGCTGCCGTTGCGGCTCGCGTCGCCGAGCAGCATGGCCTTGCCGTGGTCGTGGAGGTGGCTCCACGAGATCGTGACGTCGGTCGAGCCCTGGGTGACATCGAGGAGGCCGTCGGGGAAGTCGGACAGTTCGACGTGGTCGATCCAGACCCCCGACGACCCGTCGAGGACGCCGATCGCGTCCGCGTTGGAGTCGTCGCTGGGTCCGCCGATGATCCGGAGGTTGCGGATGATGACGTTGGTCGACGCCGACAGAACGAGCCCGGCACCGCTGATGGTGATGTCCGCGCCCCGGCCGTCGATGGACACGTTCGACCCGACGGCGATCTCCGTGTCGAGTTGGATCGTGCCGCTGACGTCGAAGACCACGATCCGAGGGTCGCTGCCCGCGACCGCGTCGCGAAGGCTGCCCGGTCCGCTCGGGTCGAGGGTGCGGACGGTGACGATGCGTCCGTCGGTCCCGCCGGTGACCTCGGCGGCAGCACCCGACGGGGCATCGGCGAAGGTCCCTGCCACGGCGTCCGTGCCGGCACTCGCCGAGGAAGCGTGACCGATGACCACGATGCCCACTGCGAGAGCGGCTCCGGCTGTGCGCAGCCGGCGAGGCATCAAAGGGTGTGGGATGCGTCGGCCTGGAGAACCACCGCAGGGTTGAAGTGCAACCTGGTGCCTCGGTCCCGCAGAACGGACAGGGGGATGTCGTCGAGGGTGATGCGGCGTCCGCCGAGGGCGACTCGGAGGGTGCGCCACATGATCCACAGGTCGAAGCGAACCGAGGCGTGGGTCACGTACAGGGCGTCGTACTCGGGATGTGCCGACGGGACCATGTCGGCGTGGACCGAGATCTGCCACAGACCCGTGCATCCCTGGGGTACGGCTTCGCGCATCCGACGGTACGAGTTCTCGACCGGTTCCCATCGATCGGGCATGCGAGGCCGGGGGCCAACGAGCGACATGGTGCCGCGCAACACGAGCAGCAACTGGGGGAGCTCATCGATCTTGGTGCGTCGGGCGACGCCGGCCAACCGACTGGCGACCTCCAGGTCGACCTGGTCCTTGAGCGCATACCGGGGGACGACGCGATGGTCGAGCGTGCGCAGTTTCGGGAACCGGAACGTCCGTCCGTGCCGACCGACGCGGTCCTGGACGAACAGTGGCGAAGTCCGGAGCTGGAGCGCGAGCACCATGCTCACCACCACGGTGACCGGGATCGCGCCGATCAAGGCCGCCGACGCGACCACGACGTCGAGGAGTCGCTTGTGCACGGGATAACGCCGCGTGGGGGTCACGTCGGTCGGGGTCACGTGGGTCGTTCGATCGAAGTGGGGGCGGGGAAGAGAGCGGGGAAGGCTCAGACGCGCTGGTTGTATCGGCTCTTGTCAGCGTCGCGCTGCAAGCGTACCGCCACGATGCCGATGCCGATGAGCACCAGACCGAAGGCCAACACCCGCATGATCTCGCTGCCGGTCATGGCCAACAGACGGGAGTCGCGCGGCTTGGATTCCCGGTTGACGTCGGCTGCTTGGTCGTCCGAACGCGGCAGGCTGACGATGCTCGTCGGGGTGACGCCGTTCGTCTCGGTGACCGTCGTGGTCGTGGTCGTGGCCGGCGGCTGTGGCTCGCTCTGCGCCAGTGCCGGACCGGGCATGAGGGCCAGCAGTGCAACTCCAAGGCCCAGGAGCACCCGGGTGAACCTCGCCTGTGCTCGTGTCATTGTCTTTCGCCTCGCCGTTCGCCGTTCGCCGTTCGCATATGGGGATTATTCGCCCATATGTGGTTTGTCGGAGGGAGCGTAACGCGTGGAATGGGCCGACTGCGACAGCACCGACAGAAATCGGGGTGGTCGGGTGGACCTCACGGTGCTGTCCATCACCCGGGTGGCCGATGCACGCGACCGGCCCGAATAGGATTCCGCCGATGGGAACCACGGGCGAACGATGACCGGACCGAAGCTCGTGATCGGTGTGGCCGTTCTCCTGGTCGGTGCCGCCCTCGTCGTTCCCGCCGCCTCCGGCGCGCAGACGAGCGCGCCGCTCGGCGGGCCCGAACCGGCCGCCGATGCCATGTTCTCGCCGTCGCCAGCCGGGTACGGGGCGGGCACGACCGGCGGAGCGGGCCGAGCCGCGATCGTCGT
>JBFIHN010000458.1:0-2807 GCA_041601775.1 Acidimicrobiales bacterium | reverse complement strand
GCGGGCACCGATCGTCGTCGACGAGATCAGCGATCTCGTCGCGGTCGAGCCGGTGGGCGACTGGCCGGTCCCGGCGTCGACGGCGGTCGCGGTGCCCATCGTGCGTGGGGGGCGCCAGAGCAGGCGCCGCATGCTCGGCGTGCTCGTCGTCGGTGTGCCACCGGGCCGGTTGCTCGACGAGTCGATGCAGCGGTTCCACGCCGCGCTCAGCGAGGATCTGGCGTCGGCGTTGCGTGACACGCGGCACGAGGAGCGGGAGCGTCGGCAGTTCGAGGCCGAACGGAAGATCGCGGCAACGTTGCAACAGAGCCTGATCCCGGCGTTGCCCCGGCTCGAGTCCGTGGGGCTCGACGGGCGCTACCTCCCCGGTGCCGACGGCGTCGAGGTCGGCGGCGACTGGTACGACGCGTTGGAGCTGGCCGACGGTCGGGTCGGCCTCGTCATCGGCGATGTGGTCGGCAAGGGCGTCGCCGCCGCCGCCCACATGGGTCGGCTGAGCAACGCCGTGCGCGCCTACTGGCTCGAAGGCTTCTCGCCCGGCACGCTCCTCGAACGACTCGACCGCCTGACCCGGTCGGTCGTCGGCGCGACCTTCGCCACGGTGCTCGCGCTCGACTACGAGCCGCGCACACGGGTCCTGCGATGGTCGCGGGCGGGGCACATGCCGCCGATGATCCGCGCGGTCGACGGCACCGTGCGGGTGTTGGACGACCCGGGCTCGGCTCCGATCGGTGTCTTCGCCGATGTCGAGACCGTGGAGTGGTCGACGTCGCTGGCGCCGGGTGAGGTGCTCCTGCTCTACACCGACGGTCTGATCGAGCGCCGCGACGAGGACATCGATGCCGGCATGCAACGACTGGCCGACGTGCTCTCGGCGACGGTGCCCGATGACGGGATGCTCGACGCCATCGTGGCGGGCGTCGTGGGCGACGAACTCCGCGACGATGTCGCGATCCTCGTGCTCCACGCCTGATCATCGGCGCGTCCGCGTGGGTACAGTCCCGCGATCGTGGAGCCGACGCGATGACGACCGACTGGAACCCGCTGCTGCGCGACCAGTTCGACGAGGCCTACTGGCTCGATCTCCAGGCGTTCGTGGACGCCGAGCGTCAGCACCACACCGTCTACCCGCCACGGGACGACGTGTTCGCTGCCCTGCACCTCACCCCGTACGCCTCGGTCAAGGTCTTGATCCTGGGCCAGGACCCCTATCACGGGCCCGGGCAGGCGCACGGTCTGTGCTTCTCGGTGCGGGAGGGTGTCGACAAGCCGCCGTCGCTGGCCAACGTGCTCGCCGAACTCGAGGCCGATGTCGGCTGCCCGCCGCCGGCGCACGGGAGTCTCGAGCACTGGGCCCGCCAAGGGGTGCTGTTGCTCAACGCCACCTTGACCGTCCGGGCACGTGAGGCGGCGTCGCACCAGCGTCGGGGATGGGAGACCTTCACCGATCGGGTGATCGAGGTCGTGAACGACAAGCCGGAACGGGTCGTGTTCGTCCTCTGGGGCGCGTCGGCCCGGAAGAAGAAGGCCTTCGTCGACACCGACCGGCACACCGTGATCGAGTCGCCGCACCCGTCGCCGCTGTCGGCCCACCGCGGCTTCTTCGGTTCGAAGCCCTTCAGTCGGGCCAACGACGCCCTCCGCGCGGCTGGTCGGGACCCCGTCGACTGGTGCATCCCGTGACGCTGCTGGCCGAGGTCGTCGCGGCCTCGGATGCCGTTGCCGCGACGAGGAAGCGCAACGAGAAGAAGGCGGCGCTCGCCGGACTCCTCGCCCGCCTCGCCCCCGCGGAGATCGAGATCGTCATCGGCTTCCTCACCGGTGCCGTCCGCCAAGGCCGGATCGGGATCGGGTGGCGGACCATCCGCGACCTCGACGGGGACCTCGACGACGCGGTCGTGCCCACGCTGACGGTCCTCGAGGTGGACGAGGTCCTCGACCGTCTGCTGGCGACGACGGGACCGGGATCCCACGGGCGACGCAACGACATCCTGGTCGCCCTGTTCGGGCGTTCGACCCGCGCCGAGGCCGACTTCCTCGGTCGATTGTTCGTGGGAGAGATGCGTACCGGTGCGCTCGCCGGGGTGGTGGCCGACGCCGTCGCCGGCGCCTCGGGGGTCGGACTGGCAGCGGTCCGGCGCGCGGCCATGCTCGCCGGCGACCTCGGGGTCGTCGCCCGCCTGGCGCTGACCGAGGGCGCCGACGCCGTCGCGGCCGTGGGGCTCGAACCGCTCCGCGCCGTCCAGCCGATGCTGGCGTCGACGAGTGCGTCGGTGGCCGCCGCGCTCGACGAGCTCGGCGAAGCGAGCGTCGAGTGGAAGCTCGACGGCGCGCGGATCCAGGTCCACCGTGCGGGCGACGAGGTGCGGATCTACACCCGGAACCTGAACGACGTCACGGCCCGGCTTCCCGACGTGGTCGCGATCGTCCGCAACTTCGATGCCGACGCGTTCGTCCTCGACGGCGAGGTCCTCGGGTTCGTGGGCCCCGAGGACAGCCCCCAGGCGTTCCAGGACACGATGAGTCGCTTCGGGCGGGACGACGCGACGACCACGGCGACGCGGCTGACACCCCACTTCTTCGATGTGTTGCATCTCGACGGGGTCGACCAGATCGATGAACCGTTGCGTGTCCGCCGTGCTCGTCTCGCGGCGCTCGTGGGGGCCAAGGTGATCCCCGGGGCGGTGACCAGCGACGTCGACGCCGCACAGTCCGTGCTGGACGAGGCGCTCGCTCGTGGACACGAGGGGGTCATGGTCAAGGCGGCCGACAGCGCCTACGAGGCCGGCCGCCGCGGGAAGTCGTGG
>JBFIHN010000457.1:0-2829 GCA_041601775.1 Acidimicrobiales bacterium | reverse complement strand
CGTGCTCTACGTGCTCACCGCGGTCGCGTCGTTCTTCGAGTCCCGCTCCCGGCGTACGGCGCAGCTCGCGCTCCTCGGGTCCGGACTCCTGTTCCTGCCGCTGATCATCGTCGTGGCCTTGGCGTTGTCGGAGTCGTCGGGGACCAACGTCGTCCAGCTCGTCGTCGAGTCGCTGCGCCTGGGAACGCCCGTCGCCCTCGGCGCGATGGCGGGTCTGTGGTGCGAGCGGTCCGGGGTGGTCAACATCGGCATCGAGGGGATGATGCTCGGGAGCGCCGGCGTCGGCTTCATGATCTACTCGCTGCTGGGCGACGCCAGTTCGGTGCCGTGGCTGTGGGCGTCGATCGGCGTCGCCGTCGTCACCGGCGGCCTCATCGCCGCCCTCCATGCGCTGATGTCGGTGACGTTCCGGGTCGACCAGATCATCTCGGGCGTGGTCGTGAACCTGCTCGCCCTCGGGGTGACCGGGTTCCTCCGCTCCGAGGTGGTCGTCCCGTCGGGCATCACGAGCGGCACCCCGACCTCCGACATCGCCATCCCGTTGCTCAGTTCGATCCCCGTCATCGGGCCGCAGTTGTTCGATGCCCGCCCGATCTTCTTCCTGATGTTCGTGGTCGTGACCGCGAGCTGGTGGGTCCTGTGGCACACCCGGTTCGGCCTGCGGGTCCGTTCGGTCGGCGAGAACCCCCACGCCGCAGAGACCCTCGGCATCGACGTGATCCGCACCCGCTACGTCGCCGTCATCATCGGTGGCCTGATCGCCGGGCTCGGTGGAGCGTGGTTCTCGATGGAGAGCCAGGGCGGGTTCCAGGACAACATGACCAACGGCGCCGGCTTCATCGCCCTCGCCGCACTCATCTTCGGCAAGTGGCGACCGTGGACCGCCTTCGGCGGCGCCATGCTGTTCGGCTTCACCCGGGCACTGGGCTCACGACTCCAGATCCTGGGCGTCGAGGTGGGCGACTTCGAGATCCCGTCCGAGTTCTGGCAGTCGCTCCCGTTCGTGGTCACCATCGTCGTCGTGGCCGGCCTGATCGGCCGTGCCGTTCCGCCGGCATCCATCGGTCAGCCGTTCGAGCGCAGCCGATGACCGCCGACGTCGACTGGAGTTCGCTCCGGCGGGCGGCAGCGGCGGCCACGGCCAACTCGTACTCGCCCTACTCCAACTTCCCGGTCGGCGCGGCCGCCCAGACCACCGATGGCCGCCAGTTCACGGCAACCAACGTCGAGAACGCCAGCTACGTCGCGGGCATCTGTGCCGAGACCGCGCTCGTCGGTCTCCTCGTCGCCAGCGGCATCGGGCGATCCGACATCGTCGCCGTCGCCGTGACCGATCCGGCGGGGTCACCCCTGTCGCCGTGCGGGCGATGCCGACAGCTGCTGCACGAGATCGGCGGCGGCGACCTCGTGGTCAACGAGCGCACCATGACGTCGCTCCTGCCCGATCCGTTCGGACCGCAGGACCTGGGTTAGATGGCGACCGACATCCTCGAGGTGCTGCGGACCAAACGCGACGGCGGGGCGCTGACCGACGAGCAGATCCGCTTCTTCATCGACGGCTACACGGCAGGAACCATCGCCGACGAACAGGCCTCGGCCCTGCTGATGGCGATCGTGTTCCGGGGAATGGAGCCGCGGGAACTGGCGACGTGGACCGCCGCGATGATCGACACCGGCGACCGCGCCGATCTCTCGTTCCTGGACCGGCCCACGGTCGACAAGCACTCGACCGGCGGCGTGGGCGACAAGGTCTCTCTCGTCCTGGTCCCGCTCGTCGCGGCCTGCGGTGCTGCCGTCCCGCAGCTGGCCGGCAGAGGCCTGGGGCACACCGGTGGGACCCTCGACAAGATGGAGTCCATCTCCGGCCTGTCGACGATGCTCTCGGCCGAGCGGTACCGCCAGGTGCTCACCGACGTCGGCGGCGTCATCGCCGGCGCCAGCGGCGACATCGCCCCCGCCGACCGCAAGCTCTATGCGCTGCGCGACGTGACGGCCACGGTCGAGTCGATCCCACTCATCGCGTCGTCGATCATGTCCAAGAAGATCGCCGAGGGAACCAAGGGCCTCGTCCTCGACGTCAAGGTCGGCTCTGGGTCGTTCCTGGGCGACGACGCCATGACCCGGACGCTCGCCGAGACCATGGTGGCCATCGGCAACGACAACGGCGTCCGCACGGTGGCACTGCTGACCGACATGGACCAGCCGATGGGGCGGGCCGCCGGCAACGCACTCGAGGTGACCGAGTCACTCGAGGTCCTCCAGGGCGGCGGCCCCGACGACGTCCGGGCGATCACGCTGGCACTCGCCCGGGAGATGCTCGCCATCGCCGCGATCGACGTCGACCCCGAGCCCGTGCTCGACGACGGCCGAGCCATGGAGGTCTTCGAGCGGCTCGTCGCTGCCCAGGGTGGCGACCTGTCGGTTCCGCTCCCCGTGGCCGCCCACGTCCACGTCGTCGAAGCGCCGACCGGCGGCCATCTCCAGCGTCTCGACTGCAAGGCCGTCGGGATCGCCGTATGGCGTCTCGGGGCCGGCCGCGCCCGCAAGGAGGACGACGTCAGCCACGGCGCGGGAGCGATGGTCGAAGCCCGGGGCGGTGACCGGGTCGATGCCGGCCAACCGCTGCTCGTGCTCCACGCCGACGACCCGACCCGCTTCGACGGGGCGGTTGCCGCGTTGGAAGGGGCCATCGTCATCGGCGACGAGCGCGTCGCGCCCCGACCGCTCATCGCCGATCGGATCACCTAGGCCGCGGGTAGCGTCCCTGTCATGACCGCACTGACCCTCGCCTCCATCCGTGAGGCCCCGAAGGTCCTCCTGCACGACCAT
>JBFIHN010000456.1:0-2841 GCA_041601775.1 Acidimicrobiales bacterium | reverse complement strand
TCAGGTGATGTCGAGCATGCGCTGCAGCGCCACCCGGGCCCACTCGGCCGTGTCCTCGTCGACGCTGATCCTGTTCTGGACCCGCCCAGCGACCAACTCCTCGAGGATCCACGCCAGGTGGGGGAGGTCGATGCGGTTCATCGTCGAGCAGGGGCAGATCAGCGGGTCGAGCGACACCACCGTCTTGTCCGGATTCTCCTCGGCCAAGCGGTTGACCAGGTGGATCTCGGTGCCCACGGCGATGGTCGCTCCGGCTGGCGCCGCCTCGACCACCTTGATGATGTGGCTGGTCGAGCCGACCTCGTCGGCGACCGAGATGGCCTCGTTCGGTGCCTCCGGGTGGATGACCACGATCCCGTCCGGATGCTCGGCGCGGAACGTGGCGACCTGCTCGGCCGAGAACCGTTGGTGGATCGAGCAGTGGCCCTTCCAGAGCAGGAACGTGGCGCCCTTGGCTTCGGCCTCGGTCAGACCGCCCAGGTCGAAGCGCGGGTTCCAGAGCGCCATGTCGTCATGGGAGTAGCCCATGGCGATGCCGGTGTTCCGGCCGAGGTGCTGGTCGGGGAAGAACAGGACCTTGTCGCCCTGGGTGAACGCCCACCGGAGCACGGCCTCGGCATTGCTCGAGGTGCAGACGGCACCGCCATGACGGCCGACGAATGCCTTGATGGCGGCCGACGAGTTCATGTAGGTGATCGGGACCAGGCGCTCGATGTCGATCGTCTCTGCCAGCGACTCCCATGCCTCCTCGACCTGATCGATGTTGGCCATGTCGGCCATCGAGCAGCCGGCGTTGAGATCCGGGAGGACCACCTGTTGGTGGTCGCCGGTGAGGATGTCGGCCGACTCGGCCATGAAGTGGACGCCACAGAAGACGATGTACTCGGCTGCGGGTCGTTCCTGCGCGAGAACGGACAGCTTGTAGCTGTCGCCCCTGGCGTCGGCGAAGGCGATGACCTCGTCACGTTGGTAGTGATGTCCGAGGATGAACAGGCGCTCCCCGAGCGCCTCCTTCGCAGCCGCGACGCGAGCGGCGAGGTCGTCGAGCGACGCGTCGGCGTAGCGGTCCGGCAGCGGGAGTTGGAGTCTGAGCATGTCTCGATTCCCCGATCAAGAGGAGTGGAGGATCCGTTCTGCGGACAGTAGGGACAGCCCGGTCGCCTCTCCCACGGTGATGTTGTCCACGGATCCAATGATGGTTGCCGGTGCTTCCGGGCCGGCAGTCGGATGATAGCTCCGACAGCCGTTCCAACCGGGGAGTCCCGTCGTCCATTCCTCCGAGGGGAGTCGGGGGCGGCGGTACGATCGGCACGTGATCGAGTCCTCGTCGGTGATCCTGCTCGAGTTCAACGAGCTGTCGCCGCGTCTGATGGATCGCTTCATCGCAGCGGGGCACCTCCCCAACTTCGCTCGTTTTCGGGCCGAGTCGACGGTGGCGATCACCGACCCCGAAGAGCCCCAGGCGGGGCTGAACCCGTGGATCCAGTGGGTGACGCTCCACACCGGGACGCCACGCGATGACCACGGCATCGAGAAGCTGGGTGAGGCGAGCCGTCTCGCGCAGCCGACGATCGCCGACGTGCTGGGCGACGAGGGTCGCTCGGTCTTCCTCTGCGGCACCATGAACGTGCCCGGTCCCGCAGCGTCGTCCGCAGCGTTCCTCCCGGATCCATGGAACCCGGATGCCACGCCGAAGCCGGCGGACTTCGCGGCCTTCAGCGAGTTCGTGCGGGCGAACGTCCAGGAGCACACCAACCACGAAGCGAAGCTGTCACCGGGGGTCGTCCTGCGGTTCCTGTCGTTCGTCGTCCGTCACGGCTTGCGGCCGGCGACCGTGCGGCACACGGTGGGGCAGCTGGTGCGCGAGCAGCGGGGGTCACGCGGTCGCTGGGCTCGGGCGTCGGTGCTCGACCGCTTCCAGTGGGATCTGTTCCGGTGGCAGGTGCGGCGTGACCGCCCGGCGTTCGCCACCTTCTTCTCCAACAGCACCGCGCACTTCCAGCACATGTACTGGCGCAACCTCGAGCCGGAGGCGTTCCGCCGTGCACCGACCGCGGACGAGCAGTCCCGCTACGGCGACGCCGTCCTCCACGGCTACCGGCAGATGGACGGGCTCGTCGCCGAAGCGATCGACCTGGCCGATGACCTCGGCGCGACGCTCATGCTCTGCACTGCCCTGTCACAGCAGCCCTACGTGGAGGCGGACGAGACCGGAGGGACGTTCACGCATCGTCCGGGCGACTTCGCGACGTTGGTGTCCGCGCTCGGCATCGAGGGGGTCGTCGACGTCGCTCCCGTCATGGCGGGCGAGTTCCGCATGTTCTTCTCGAGTGGATCGGAGGCCGAGGCTGCGGCTGCGAGGATCGCTGCGGTGACCATCGACGGCCAGCCCGGGATGAGCGTCCGGGTGCTCGACCACGAGGTGTTCACCGGTTGCTCGGTCAACGACCTGCTCGCCGACGATGCCGTCCTGGTCGATGCCGACGGTGTCGAACACCGGTTCCACGATCTCTTCTACCGGTTCGAGACGGCCAAGAGCGGGTTCCACCACCCCGACGGCATGTGGTGGACACGGACGGGCACCCACCGCGAGATCCCCGATCGGGTTTCCCTCCGCTCGGTGGCGCCCACGATCCTGACGCTGCTCGGTGTCGACCCACCGACGACGATGCAGGCCGCTCCGGTGGCGGTCGGACCGGTCACGACTCGGCAATAGCCTGGCGACGTGGTCCAACGTCCCCCCGCCGGCACGATCCCCGACGCGCCCGGCTCGTACCAGTTCAAGGACGTCCACGGACGGGTGATCTACGTGGGCAAGGCCAAGAGCCTGCGCCAGCGCCT